>JAJZFJ010000293.1 GCA_021805395.1 bacterium | reverse complement strand
ATACGATATCACCATCATCGGTGCCGGGTTCAGTGGGTCACTGCTCGCTGCAATCGCCGCACGGCTTGGCATGCGTGTCCTCCTCATCGAGAGGCAGCAGCATCCGCGCTTTGCCATCGGTGAGTCCACTTCGCCTCTTGCAAACCTGTTGCTGGAGGAGCTGGCTGTCAAGTATAACCTCCCACTTCTTAAGCCGCTGTGTAACTGGGGATCATGGCAAAAAAGCTGTCCTCAGATAGTGGGCGGCCTGAAGTGGGGCTTTACCTACTACGCTCACACACTGGATCACGAGTATGTCAACTCGCGCGAGAAACAGCTGCTGGTAGCTGCCAGCCCCAACGACAGCCTTGCAGATACGCACTGGATGCGATCCGATGTCGATACCCTGTTCCTGCAACAGGCACTGGAGGCTGGCGTAACCTATCGGGATAGAACCACAGTGCAGTCTGTTCACAGGGCTAACCAGGCAGGCTTATGGCAGCTGCATTGCAGCACTGGATCCGATAGCTATACGGTTGCCTCCAGCCTTGTGGTGGATGCGGGCGGACCTCGAGGCTTGCTCCATAGGGTGCTTTCTCTGCCGTCTGGCGGTTTCGATGGCTATCCCGATACGCAGGCTTTATTCTCTCACTTCGAGGGTGTCAGCCTCTGTGAAGAGCTCATACCAAATAGTGCAAAGCCGCCATATCCGCCCGATAATGCTGCCGTACATCATCTGTTCGATGGCGGATGGATATGGATGCTGCGCTTCAGGAATGGAGTTGTCAGCGCAGGCGCATCCCTCTCAGATTGCATGGCAGCCTCCATCGACATAGCGGCTGATCCTCTGCAGGCATGGGGTCGGCTGCTCCACAGGCTTCCAACTGTGGAAAGGCTGTTCGCTCATTCCAAACCGGTTCAGCCCTTCATGCATCTGCCACGCATCGCCTGGAGAGCTGCAAAGGCAGGTGGCAAAGGCTGGGCACTGCTACCGTCTGCAGCAGCCTCCATCGATCCGCTCTTCAGCACCGGTTTCCCCCTGGCACTCCTCGGTGTCCAGCGCATAGCCGAGCAGCTTAAGCAGAATGGGACTGCCGCCGACTTCGAGGAGTATGGAGAGATAACTCTGCAGGAGGCAGATACAACTGCAGAGTATGTGGCAGCATGCCTGCGCACCACCGGACACTTCCAGTTGTTTTTACCGCTCACACAGTTCTACTTCGCCTCGGCTTCCTATTCAGAAGTATGTCATCGTATAGGCACACACTGCAGTAGAGACAGGTTTCTATCTGCACACAATGCATCGTTCTGGCAGGAGATGCATTGCAGTATTCAGTCAGTATACAAAATGTTGGCAGAGCCGGAATGCAGCTTCAATTTTTTCGATAAAGTTAGGTCAGCAATAGAGCCTATTAATATCGCTGGTCTGGCAGATGAGGTAAAACAGAACTGGTACGGAGTTGATCTGAACGATCTTGTGGTAAATGCGAACAAACTGGGTTTAACATCTGAGAGTATGAAAGCCATCCTTCAGGATGCCGAGTGGGCTAAAAATACCGAAACTGAGGAGAACCAATGAGTCGTGTTACTGTTCTGGGAGGCGGAAGCTGGGGAACCGCACTGGCTATTCTGCTCGCCCAAAACGGCCATACCGTGGTGCTATGGGCTAGAGATGAAATGCTTGTTGAGCACTTAATGCATGAGAGAGAGAATCATCACTACCTTCCGGGATTCCCGCTGCCATCGAATGTCAACCCCACATCATCCATGAGTCAGGCATGCAGGCAGGCTCAGATGCTTGTAATAGCTGTGCCATGCCATGCTGTGCGGGAGGTGATGGAACTTGCTTCGCCCATGCTTCCACCAAGCACCATCCTGCTCTCTGCAGCCAAGGGTCTGGAGGCAGGTACAGGTTTAAGGATGACGGAACTGCTTCGGGAGGTAGCCCCGGCGTGGTCTGCACACACAGCAGCGCTGTCAGGTCCCAATCTTGCTGTCGAGCTGGCACGAGGAGCGCCAACTGCCGGCGTGGTGGCAGCCCAGAGCCTGGACACAGCCACTGCCGTACAGCAGCTGTTCAGTATTCAGCCCACGCTGCGCCTGTATACCAGCACAGACACAGTGGGCGTGGAGCTTGGCGGAGCCATCAAAAATGTAATCGCTATTGGGGCTGGCATCTGTGACGGATTAGGGCTGGGGGATAATGCTAAGGCTGCGCTTATGACCCGCGGTCTGGCAGAGGCAGTACGGCTAGGGATTGCGAAGGGAGCACATGCGAATACCTTTCTGGGTCTCTCAGGCGTAGGGGATCTGGTGGCCACAGCCGCCAGTAACCTGTCGCGCAATCACCGTGTAGGCTACGCTCTGGGCGTCGGCAAAACCCTGCCAGCCGCCCTAGACGAGATCGGCCAGATTGCCGAAGGCGTGCCAACAACGCGAGTTATCTGCAAGCTGGCGAGCGATGCCGATGTCGAGATCCCGCTCTGCTGCGGTATCGAGAGCGTACTTTTCGAAAACGCGCCACCACATCAGGTACTCGAGTCACTCATGCAGAGACCGCTAAAAACAGAAGTATAGCTTTTGTGATTAACCGGCAGTAGGCAGCGGGTGAACAGCAAGCTAGCTAAATTCCATCGAACTATAGAGTTGTAATAGTCACAACCGTAGAGGTTGCACTGGCTACTCATGCACAAACGGCGTCACCTTGAAGTCCTGGTAAGCTGCACTCATGTCTTCTGTCACTAATCCAGGCTGTCCATTTGCCAGCTTGAAGTCACGAGCTTCGTAAGTCTCACCATCCAGTGCGAAGTAGAATGCGTCTCCAGCTTTCGTCACTGTGAGGGTATGGTAGATGCTGCCATTGAAATGTAATGGTAAGTCAGAGTTTTGCCATCCCATGTTAACGCCGTTCACAATGCCATTGGTAGCAATCACATGGTTCTTTAAATCTATCCAGCAGCTCACGTTGTTGTTCTTGTCGCTATAACAGGCATATAGTCCATATTTGGGAAAGTGTGCTGTTGTACCTGTCTTCACTGCCTTCAGTTGTACTGAAACGGTATAGTCTGGCAGGTTCGGATTGCCTCTAAAGATCTGCTGCCACACGGAACCATTCATGGAGTCGCACTCACATGCCCTGTCACCCAGTATTTTCCATATGCCAGTCTGGTAGCCAGCCTGCACCCCTTCAGTCAGATCACCATACGCATCACCCCAGCCGGCGGAGCTGTTTTGATACCTCACATTGGAAAATGAGGCATCTGCTTTGGATACACACAGCCCAAACTGCCCTTTATATGGAGCGTCGGATACTGTCTGCACCTTCCTGCCATCAATTGAAATTGTAAGCGTTGAATTGCTCTTATCTACGCCAACAGTGTACGACGAGTCATTTATCGGCTTACTTAGAGTGGTGCTTTTGATCTCAACCTGCCTGCCAGCCTTAAAGCAGGTGGTTATCAACCGATTCCCTGGGATGTCTATCCGGGATAGCACATAGTTATCTGCATCGTAATAGCATGGATAGATACCTGCCTCACCCGACTTGCCGGTGGCTGCAATGGAAGCAGTTAGACTGTACTCCTTTGCATTCTGGTTACCTCGAAATACCTGTGCCATACCACTAGTCGCTTTGCAGCTTGCGGTACGGGAGTTTGTAAACTGCCAGTCACCCCGCTGCGGGGTGCCACTCCACGAATCCGACCAGCCAGAGTGTCCCTCGTCACCTGACGGGAGATGCACAGGCACACCGGGGTCTATTGGGTAGCCAGCGACAGGAACGCCCTCATTGTTCCAGTGAATCTGCTGCATGCGTATGTCTCTGTCCGGGTAGGCTGGCCCGGCATGATCCTCTCCATGGTACAGCATCCATGTCTGCGTGTTATCGGGAGATTTCACAAACACCATGGAGCCTGGCCCGTAGGATTTCGCATGATGGTCGAGTATCGGTCCAATCTTGTGCCAGCTCTTAACATCCAGTATGGGACCTTTGCAGATGAGCAGACCTTCGCAGTAATCCAGAGTCCAGCTGGCACTGGCGGAGTACATCACTTCAGTGATGCCGTCGTGCACAAACCCCACAGGGCCTTCATTCACGTGTGCAGTACGGTATTCCCACGGCTGTGTAGGTGCCGAAATCTGCACGCTGCTGCTG
The DNA here is from genome assembly GCA_021805395.1 of bacterium. Classification (GTDB taxonomy): domain Bacteria; phylum Armatimonadota; class Chthonomonadetes; order Chthonomonadales; family Chthonomonadaceae; genus JAJZFJ01. The sequence goes on along the minus strand of JAJZFJ010000293.1, from coordinate 14,035 downwards.
TCTACATGCAGAGGATCTTTCAGCCTGGCAATGTAGATGCACTGAAAAAGGGGGCCACCGCCAGGATTTCCTGACCATGTGATGTAGTTGTGCCCATCAGCAGCCGTAAACACATCCGGATCAATTGCCCAGGAGGTCGGTCCTTCTGTCACAAGCTGTCCATTCGTGGCTCCCGTATCTGCATCTTTATATGGCCCCAACGGCTTGCCAGATATCGACTGCAGCACATAGATGTGGTGAGGCTGCTGAGGCACCCTGCCTTTCGCTGCATAGTAGATGTACCAGCTGCCATCCACGCGGTGTATCTCGGGTGCCCACACGCTTACACTGTTCGGACCTGCCTTCGGTGCTGTCCAAACTACAACAGGAACAGCTTTTGCAAGGCCAGTTAAGCTGCGTGAAGCCCTTACAAGTATGCTGCCACCCCTGCTTTCAGAGTAGTAGTAGACACCTCTGTATCTGGTTACCCATGGATCCTGCGATACAAAAACAGGGTTGGTAAAAGTATGCGGTTCAGCAGAAGGAGCTGCAATAACTCCTTGCAAACAGGACACGAAAGTAACGAGAAACAGGAATGCAAATCGAAACAAAGTCATCTCCATTCACAGCGTTGTAAATTTGTGTTTCTAATCTTACCTTATAAGAATTAAGGTTCCAGCTATCTATGAATTGCACATTCAGACAGGTAGCAATGTGATATTATTAAGAATGGAAGGAAGGTACACTGCTAAGAGCGAAATATAGCCATGAGCTATCCTGTCAGACTGGGCGTACACTTCTTTAATGCGTTCAAAAGGTGTTTATGTTATCACTTGGGATGCTCACCATGTGTGAGACAGACCAGTTGTACTGAACTGCGTCCTGCTGCCCTATAAACCGCACTGATCTCAAAGCGACAAGACTGTATATTTTCCAAGTTACCATACGATACCTGATTTTTCAAAGGAGAATGAGAATGTTCAAACGTTTGGTTCAAGCAGGCTTTGCGTTCATCTTGCTTATGGGATTTAAGTCATCTGGTGCAGTGCAAGCCTATTCTGCACAATTTCGACCACCTTCTGTGCCTCTCGTGGTCTCAGATCCTTATTTCAGTATATGGTCACCCGCAGATAGTCTTACCGATGCTGATACCATACATTGGACAGGTGAGCCTATGAATCTAGCCGGATTAATAAGAATAGACGGTGTGGCTTACAGATTTTTAGGAACCGCTCCCGCTGATATTCCACCTATGAGACAGTTCAGTTTAGAGGTCTATCCTACACGCACCATCGTTAAGTTCCAGAAGGCTGGTATCGATTTGGATGTACAGTTCACAACTCCCAGGCTCCCATCCAGTCTAGAATACTTCTCATGGCCGCTCACCTACATCAACTTTTCGGTGCATTCCACCACTACAAAAAAACATTCTGTTGCAATCTATTTCGATGCATCCACAAACTGCTGCGTAAATACACCGAATGAAAGGGTTACCTGGAATGGAGTTTCCACCCGGGGGCTTTCTACTCTTCGTGCTGGGTCCTTCCAGCAGTCTGTATTAGGCACGTCCGGAGATGGTGTAAAGATAGACTGGGGCTACCTTTACGCTTCTGCACCCAGAGCTGAACTCCTTGCATCAAAGGTAGATCCTGAGGACGCCTCACTCGCGGCATTTGCCACAAATGGCAATCTTATGAAACTGGCTGATACCCACCAACCCCGGCCAGCTTCCTCAAATACCCCAGCCCTGGCTTTCAGTTTCAAAACCTTGGAGGTCGGAAAGCCCATCCAGAAGCAGATGCTCATGCTTGCTTACGATGAGCGATATGCCATCAACTATTTCAATAATCCATTACGCCCCTATTGGCGGAGGAACGGAACAACTGCTCCAGAACTGTTGGAGACCGCCTGGAAAAGGGAAGCGGCTCTGGAAGCCAGATGCGCCGCTTACGATGCTAATCTTATGCATACGCTCGATGAGGTCGGCGGTAAGCGTTATGCTGATATTGCATCCCTCGCATACCGTCAGGCATTTGGTGGATGTGGAATGGCTGCAGACAAGAATGGCCAGCCCCTCTTATTCACCAAGGAGAACACAAGCAATGGATGTATTGCGACTGTAGATGTCATATTCCCATTCTCCCCAATAGCGCTATTAACAAGTCCTGCATTAGCGAAAGCAATGTTAGCCCCCGGGCTGGCATACACCGCCAGTAAGATGTGGATATTCCCTTTTGCGAATCACGATCTGGGTGTATATCCCGATGCAACAGGCCAGGTATATGGAGATAATCCCAAAGATATTGGCGGGATGATGCCGGTGGAGGAGTGTGGCAACATGATCCTCATGCTGGATGCTGTTGCACAGGAGGAGGGAAATCCGGAGTTTGCTTCGAAGTACTGGAAACAGGTTACACAGTGGGCGCATTTTCTGAAGAAGCAGGGGTTCGATCCTGGCAACCAGTTATGTACCGATGACTTCACAGGATTTCTGGCTCATAATGCAAATCTTTCAGTGAAAGCCATTCTTGCTCTTGGCGCGTATGGTGATCTATGCAGGATGAGAGGGGAGAGTGCAACAGGCAGGCAGTATATAACTCTCGCAAGAGGCATGGCAAAAAAGTGGATGCATGCAGATAACGATGGCAATCACTACAGAATAGCTTTCAATCTTCCAAACACCTGGAGTCAGCTATATAACCTTGCATGGGACAGAGTGCTCAACCTGCATATCTTTCCGCCGCAGGTTGCTGCTGAGGAGATGCGATACTACAAAACAAAACTCAATCAGTATGGTCTCCCGCTCGACATTCGCCATACCTACACCAAAACAGACTGGTCCACCTGGACTGCATCACTGGCAACAAACAGGTCCGATTTCGAAAGCATAATTTCAAGAATCTATGATTTTCTGAATGTAACTCCCAACAGAACTCCTCTTTCAGATTTCTACGATACAGTTACGCCTCATGATAATGGAATGCATGCCCGGCCGGTAGTAGGTGGACTGTTTCTGCCAGTTCTGGATCACCATGCTATCTGGATGAAGATGGCACATGAAGGGGCAGAGTGTTCCAATAACTGGCTTCCAATTCATGCTCCTGTTATAAAAACTATTGTGCCCGATGCACAGAATGCCCTCATTAAATGGCATTACACTCTCTCCAAACCGCCTGCTTCCTGGGTAAATCCGCATTTTAACGATTCCAGATGGAAGACAGGAACCGCTGGTTTCGGTGAAGGCAGCCCGGGAACTGACGTAACTGCTCATACCCGGTGGACAACAGATGATATATGGATACGCCGCACTTTTGTGATGCCGAAAGGTCACTTCAAAAACCTGAAATTCTCTCTGTATCACGACGAAGATGCCTACATCTATATCAATGGGGTTCTTTCACTGGTTCAGCACGGCTATAACACCGCGTACCAGATATTCCCTATAAGACATGAGGGGATATTAGCCCTGCACCCAGGTGTAAATACCATTGCTGTGCACTGCCATCAGACTACCGGTGGGCAGTATATCGATGTGGGGATCGTGAGTGTGAAGTAGATATACATGGAGGCTGATACTTAAAGAGAGAAGGTTTCAGCCTCACTCCTGTACAAATGAAGCTCAGATCTTCTTAAAGATCGGACAACTTTTCACTGTCTTTATAACTCTTGAGTATGATACGCAGATGCTCCGTCATTCATGCAGATTTTATGTAAACAAGGTGAAACTTTAGAAACCTTTTGTTGTCGAATCATCGTAATAGGCATGAAACTGTGCTAAACTACACGGTGGAATACTTTTGTGTGTGTTAAATGGTAGGGCGAAGCTTTTTACTCCTGCCGATAATTATTAAATGTGGGAGATCAGTTGTTACTCAGGAACGCTCTGAAAATCTTCTCTGTATATGATGCGAAAATGAGACAGACCCTGTCTCTGTATGCAGCATATATGATCATTTTTCTGAGCACAGTAGGAGCTGTTACGCATCACCATGATGGTCAGGAACTGGATGGTCTGCCACCTATATGCTTCAATGCTCCTCATCCAAACCTTTCGTTCACGCACCTCTCTTCAAAGCATGTACTGCCATTAGATGTGCTGCCGTGTCCGTTTTGCCACTGGATCTCTTCACTTGTCTCCACACCACTGAGTATTGCTGAGATAAAGCACTACCCTGTGCTCATGCCGCTGATTCAGCATGAGGAATCACTACACTACTACATCAAACCTGTCCTCCATTTCGCATCCCGCGGTCCTCCATATCCAGCCACTTCCTGAGTTAAATTCTTAATATATTTTCCTATCCCGCTGGCACGCCTGAACAATTCAGGTAGTTATGCTTTATATAGAGCTGCCGGTGGGAGTTTAGATACAACTCTTCGTTCATATTCGAAAGGAACTGGATTAATATGTCTACTCTATTAGGTTTCTTCCATGCCGGTGGAGGAATGATGTATGTTCTCACATTTACATCAATAATTTTAATAACACTGTCAATTGAAAGATTGATCACTCTTAGAAGAGCATCACGTGATGGTGATGGGCTGCTGGATGAGATAAAGCGGGTCACAAACAACAATCCGAAATCCAATATTCAGCTTGCTCAAGATCTTTGTCTGAATACAGGTGGTTCTCTCGGGAGGATGTTTGAGCGTGGTCTGCGCAACTCCATGCGTGATGCCGATGCAATTGAGATGGCAATGGAGCAGGAAGCTGCAAACGAGATACCTATGCTGGAAGCGAACCTGACAATCATTAAAACCATTGTCAACATTGCTCCTCTTCTGGGGCTGCTGGGTACCATTGCAGGTATGATGGGCGCGTTCCATGCAGCTCAGCTGCAGGGATTGAATAACCCAACCGCAATCCTTGGCGGAGTAGGAGAGGCGCTTATCTCCACGGCCACAGGTATTACACTGGCTATAATCGGCTTTATTGCGTTCAACTACTTCTCACTTCAGTCACGCAAAATTGTGGAAGATATGGAGTACTATGGCGCAGAACTAGTGAACTATCTCACCGGCCGTGTGGACTGAGGAGCAATAACTTATGTCCATGCGTAGACGGGTAAAAATTGGCAGGAGAAAACCAATTGAAGAGGCCGAGATCATTGTTATTCCCATGATAGATACAATGATGTTCCTGCTGTTCTTCTTTATGGTTGCTGCACTTGCCATGGTAGTTCAGGCTGGACTGCCAGTCAACCTGCCAAAAGCATCCACCGGTGTGAATCACTCATCTCAGAACGTCACCATCACCATCAAGCCTGGTCCGTCAGGTCAGTCACTTTTCTATCTCAACACAGCTCCCGTCACTCCAGATGCAATCACAGCTGGACTTGAAAATCTTCATGTCACCGATAAGAACCTTGTGATTATCAATGCGGACAAGCATGTATATGAGGGAGATGTTGTGACTGTTATGGATGATGCCCGCAAAGCGGGAGTGGTGCAGTTCGCAATCGCTACAACGTCGAAAGGGTAACGATATGTCACGTCGAAGACGTCAGCGGAACCCTCTCATTATGCGAATACTGGGCATCACTGTCCTTGCACATATCATTATCCTTCCCATTCTTGCACACTTTGGAGCATTCAAGGGTATCAAACATGATCTAACTCGGGTGAGTCTCATGAGCCTGCCTCCTCCGGCACAGAAAGCACCGCCGCCTCCAAAAAAGAAGGTAGTCAAGAAAGCCAAGAAAAAACCAGTCAGTCATAAATCTGTGGGAAAGCATGTTACTGCCCACCATTTCCAGCAGAAAAACCTAACTCAACCTAAAGTAGTCGCTGGTAAAGGTTCAGGTAATGGTGGATCCATTACCAACAATGGTACAGCTGCAGCCGGCCAGGTTCCAACACAGGTAGCTCCCAAAACCATAGCCCCTGTCACCAAGGCTGCGGGACCACCGCCAGTTGTTCAGCAGAAGCCTCCGCCACCTGTTGTGGTGCCTAAAAAGCAGCAGCAACAGATTGCTCAGGTGCCTACTGCTCCTGTTGTGCCATTGGCTCCAGTAATTGTGGCTGCAGTGCCAGCTTTAGCTCTGTCTGCGGAACCCCAGCCAGAAATACCCAGAGATTTAAGGGATGAAGCGTTCGATAAAACATGCATCGTTGAGGTGAATGTCTCCTCAGATGGAACTCCGACTGATGCTGTTATTCTGCAGAGTTGTGGCATCGATCGACTTGATCGGAGAGCTGTAGAGGCTGCAAAGAAATGGAAATTCATCCCCGCCACTAGCAATGGTACACCTATTGCGTCCATTGTGAGGCTTCATATTGCTTTTGAGGTTAATTGATAATGTCATCCTATCGTCCGTTCAGACAAGGCTGGAAATCTCATTTCAAGCCTGGCAGTTTGCTGCTGGCTGGAATAGCGGCGTTCACCATAGCTGTGCCAGCGAGTGCCTCACAGCTTACATACATACCCAGCAGAGTGGGATTCATTGTGGAGGATCCTGTTACCCATCGTGCCCTCCCGAATAGTGAGGTTACTCTTACGGAAGTGAGCGATCCTCAAACTACCATGTCCCTCACCTCACCAACTGCCACTGTGGATTTGCACAGCTGGAAACAGCTGCCTGTCAGGCAGCCATTGATGCAGATTGCTATGGTGCCGGGTCAGCAGATGGTGCTAAAAGTCTCTCCAGTTCCAAATGGGCTGCCGCATGGCGGACCTCCGGTAAAGGATATCTACATAGTAGTGCACGCAAGCCTGCTGGATAGAAGTGTTGCTACTCCTGCGCAGGTTACAAGCCATGCTCAAATTGAACAGAGTGGAGTAGCCGTTGGAGGCAGCGTGAACGCGCTTGTGCAGCACGATGCAGGTGTAGCAACAGACTCAAGCGGCCAGCAGCACGTGCGTGGTGAACATGCAGAAGAGGCATATGTCATAGACGGCGTGCCGTTGCCCGATACGCTTTCTGGTCGTCAGGGATCAATACTTTCACTGGATACCGTGGAGAGTGTACAGTTCCTCACTGGCTCCTATCCTCCCGAGTATGGTGGCCAGACTGCAGCTGTGCTTGATATCACCACCCTTCCTGCTGCCCACCATTTTACCGGTGATCTATCCCTGCAGGGTGGATCATACTCAACCACAAATGGAGATCTCACTCTGCAGGGACCGCTTGGCAAGAAGGCAGGGTATGTGCTTGATCTCACAGCAACACGCACCGATAACGTGGATGATCCTGAGCAGCCCTCACCACAAACCGCGCACAATGCTGGTGCAAGTGTGTCTGAATTTGCCAAGGTGCGATATAAGCCTGCCTCCTCGGATACAATTACTTTCACAATGGATAATGCTCCCAATACTGCTCAGCTAAGTAATAGAACCGGGCTGCCTTCCACTTTTATTAACTCGGGGCAGGGTTATGGTTTCCTGGGAATAAGAGATCAGAATGGAACCGTGCCGTCTGCCGTCCAGGTGAATCCAGGTGGACTCGGGGCATCATCTGTCTTCCTGCCCTCTCAGGCTGCTGATGGGATGGACATTAACCAGAGGGAGCAGAATGAGTATGCTGTTCTGGAGTGGCAGCACAGGTTTAAGCATCGGGCAAAGTCTGTTTTTGCAGTAACGCTGCTTCATTCAGGGCAGGAAGTGAACAATAACAACCCTGCAGTCAATATCCTGTCTCTGCCATTAGATAACTCCATTGAGTACAATCCTACGGTAGCAAGGAATGTTCACCACGTTCAGTTTGTTGGGAGCATAACGCTGCCAGAGCCTAAACACCGTATAAAAGCTGGATTCATTCTGGATGATCAGAGCGGAAATGAGAGCTATAATCTCATACCAGCCAGTCAATTGGCACTGGATGCCCTGTATGGCTCAGCACCAAACCTTGCTCCTCCAGGGTCTGTTGTTATGCAGACTGGAGCAAATGGAGCAGCCACCCCGCAGCTGGATGTGAATGGGTATCCAGTCTATCATGCAACTGGGCAATCTCCAACGGTGCATGTACATCGTTCGGGCTTCTATAGGGCAGCCTACATTCAGGACACCTGGCAGGAGTCTCACCGTCTCACAATTAACTATGGACTTCGATACGACTGGTATTATCAGGGGCAAAATCTCGGTCAGCCAGTGGTAGATGGCTCGTTCCTTTCACCACGGTATAATTTTGCTTATACCCCCGACAGGTTAACCTCCATCCGCTTCTCAGCCGATAAGCTTTTTAACTATCCCCCTATTGCGCAGGGGTCTGTTGTGGGTGCACCAATTCAACCGGAAACACTATGGCAGTACGATTTTAGTATCCAGCGGCAGATAGCCCGAGGTCAGACCGTCCATCTGGCATACTACATCAAGGATATCAAGAATCAGGTAGACACTGGTCTCCTCATCCCTGGTAGTCCTATTGGACTGTACTCTGCAGTGAACTTCTCTCATGGAGGAGTTCATGGAATCGAGTTTGAATACGATGACACTCCACCAAGTGGGCATGGTTTCAACAACTTTGTGAACTATACCTACTCTATTGCTGCACCGGCAGGAGTAACAAATACCGGCCAAATCTCACCTCAGTTTAATGACCACGATGAAAGAAACACGGTAGGAATTGGCAGCGCGTATACCTGGAAAAATGATGCAGATGCTTCTATTGTGTACTCATATGGAAGTGGACTGGCGAGCTCAGTCGTTGTCCCGTCTGTTTTTCGATCTCCAAATACCGAATATGACTTACACTTTTCAACAGGCAAGCATTTTCTAGGCAAAGCGGGGCAGTTGCAGCTGGATATCCTTAATCTGTTCGATCAGAGATCAGTTGTCAACTTTGAATCTGGATTTAGTGGCACCCGTTTCCAGCAGGGAAGGCGCATTTATCTGTCAATTGTATCCCATTTCTGATTCCTTGAAAGTAACTATGGCAGTCATGCATCTGCACGGCTGCCATTAAAGCTTTATATTGTGTGAGTTATTCAGAGATGGTGGTGGACCGAAGGAGGTTATTATTATCTAATTCAGTACTAGTAGCCCTTAATAGCCTCTCAGTATCTGTAGTATTAAAATCTGCTGCTCTCAGCAGCGTTGTACTGTTCTGAGTGTTACCTTCGATAATATGCAGGTAGTTCAGACACACCAGAGCTGCTGACTGCACTCTCTTCTGTGCAGGAGAAGGTCTGGTATCGTAGGCTAATCTTTCTACATATTTAACTGCTGCAGCATCCCCAATCTGTTCCAGACACTTCAGGATAGTAATTATAAACTCTTCGTGTTCATCCGCTGATCCCGAAAGGAGCCATTGATAAAGTATTACTCTCCGTGGCACATTCAGGAGATTAGCGTCGCTAGCTTTTAAGCGTGGAAGTAGTCTGGTAAGACCACTGATAGCGAGTTTTTTAGCATATGGCTCTGGCCAGTTTAAGGCATCAACAAGAGGACAGATTGAAGACATTTCATCGCTGTTGGAGAGAGTTTTGAGATCACGGATGTGTTTATTTGTTATGGATACTGTAGTGAGCAGCAGCGGAGTGACAGCAAGAAGCAGGCCTCCGATAGCCGGCATGACATGATGCTCTCGCGAATTTAAAATCAAATGGTATAGCCCATAGGGTGTGAAAACGATGAATGCTGCCGCCAGCACATTATGCCTTAACTTGTGACGACCATGATTCGGTAGATTTGCTTCTGGCAGATTCGAATGTTCAACATTACTCTCCACCTGCTTTCCTTCAGATGTTTCAGGCCGGGAACTATTAGCAGGAGAAATCGTGCCCATAATTGATGTTAATGATTCGAACTGTGAAGATGCCTTCAAATACTCGTTAATCGTTTTTCTTAATTGCCATGAGACAGGGAATGTTCGCAGCGATTTTGCATCTGAAATGGCATCTGCGTTCCTGCATTTCAGATGTGCTATCACCACTGCCGATGCCAGCTGAGGATTTTGAAGAGCTTTGGATGGTAACAGTTTCTTCCTCAGTCTTGCAAGCGTCTGGTTCGTTAACTGATGCTTAGGTGCCGGGAAATTACGAAGAATGCGGATGATATTCAATCGGCAGGCTATCTGTATATCGCCATTGGAGGCTGCTTCCAATTCCACTAATACTGGAAGCCATGATACATCCAGATCCCCTGTGCAGGCTGCAAGTCTGGCACCTCTCAACTGAACACATAACTGTCTCAAAATTTCAGAGGAGATGCCTAAAGCTGCCAGGTAGAACATATCCACCTTGAAATGCATTATTGCTGAGACAACCGATCCAATCCAGAAAGCATAGCCTGCTAGAATCCATCCTTGTGCAGGAAAAGGTATTTTTTCTATTTTAAGATCCGTAAGTAATTGGTGCAGTGTGGGAGTGCTATGTTCCGTATTTTTCATCCCATTCAACTGAATCTCTTCGGGATTTTGCAGCACATATTCAGGTTCTGTTGGTTTGAAGCTTAGTTTCATTGTGAATACACCTCATACATTGCAACAAGATCCCCTTTTGTGTAGTCGTTCAATGGAACAAATGCAGGTTGTGGGGTTAAGAATTGAGAGCGAAATATCTGGTATGGAATGCCTCCATCATCTTTGCCATCCGGCCCAATACTATATGGTTCTCCGGGTACTCTTTGTAGATAAGGATTTGCAGTTTGGGAATTGGGAGGTATTGAATATAGCAGTGGTGAATGCTTGCTGACAGCAAACGGATCGGAAGGAACATATGGCAGGTATTTGGGAACTAACTGCTGAAGGTTTTGTGGATAATTCCGGTTGTCATACTGATATAATATAATAGCCAGACTGGTGATAAGAAGGTGATCGTACGCGAGATCAGCATGATCATCCACATCAAGATGCAAAGGAGGGGGAAGTTTAGTTGCCAACATTACAGATTTGTGTTGCAGCCACGATTGCCAGACATGCAGAGGCTTCATGGCTTGTCGTGTATATTGACCTGTTAGCAGTGAGATCGACTGATTGATAGCTCTGTTGTAGCGATCAATTATAGATTGGCGGCTATTCTCCATGACCTCTCTGTAGATATTGAAGCGGTCATAAAGCGAAAGGTTTCCTTCCCTTTGAAGTTTAATTTTCCATAATGCATCCGGTGTGAAATATCGCTGCATCAGATTACTTAATTTGATATCATCCCTCTCTTCCATGTCCTGCATTACTACCTTGATGGGGGTACGCTGCAGGAGATACTGCTCCATCAAAGTAAGGTAATGCGAGATGTCTGCTCGAGAGAAGATGCGCTTATATGGGCCAAACTGATAGGGCGTAGAATTATACATCTGTATTAAATTCCACATGTATGAGCGCGCAATGCGATTGAGAAAGAGGATATTTTTATAGTTATGTAGAGTAGCATTATTGCTTATTAGAGAGTCCAGTTTGAGAGCATCAATTGCAAATAGAAAAGCTTTGTGTGGATGATTTTCCATTAGCATCAAACGCGAATTGTCCAGTAAAAGGGCTGTACAACCAGTTAAGGAACTTTCATATGGGTTAGAAATCATTTCGCAGGGTTCGTTCAAACCTTTTTCAATTAACCGTAATGGCATTTTGTTAAGCTGAACAATTTATTTGTAAACTTGAAGAGTGACGTCTTCCCTTGGAGTAAATTTACCCTGCTGTGTAATTACCATTTTTCCGTTCACGATAGATGTAATCACAGGCTTTATTACAACAGATTGTGTGTAAATCTCCGATGGATAATCGAGGTTGCATGGTGAAACTAACCAGCCATTATCAACGCGAATACCTTTATGCAGTGGATCCTGAAGCATACTTGCAGCTTTTGTGAAGAGATCTGCACCATTTGGTTCAGGCATAACCACAGAGCTAACATTTAGCTTAGGAGGAAGTTCAGCAGCCAGAAGCCTTTTATGCATCACGACTGGTAGGTAGGATATCCCCACACCTGAAGCAAGGATTATTACAGCTCGTATTATGGAGGAACCACCGCGTCTCTTTCGAACTACCATCTTTTTAGCTGACTTGTTTGATTCATTATCAGAAGTTTTAACGGAAGCTTCACTACCGGAGTGCTGAGGGATATCAGCTTCTAAGGCGGTTCTCTCCACCTCATCAGTTGTGTAGTGTTCTAGCTCCATACCAGCCTCCATGTTTATTCATGATATAATTGTGCTACTACTGTTACATAAAATATAGCAGTTATGGCAAATAGGCAAGTTAATTCTAGAAACATATTCACTACAGGTTCTGTAAATTCCTTCCCGGAATAGCAAAAAGTTTAGTTGAAGTTGCTGAGCAGGGAATTCTATCGTAAATTTATCGCCTTTGTGCTGGTCATATCAACCTGTTATCTCTTCGGAAAAGTGAATATAAGTACACATTATGTTTAGAGAACTGGTATAGTCTCACCAGAGAGAGATCGGATTTAGGGTGTGTCCAGCAACCAAAATGGAGATCAAGTAAGGAAACATGTCGAGTAATTGTAACTAAAACAGAGTTATGGAGAATAGGTCACTTATGACAAAGTACAGAAAAATTATGGTAGTGGTATGGTGCTTTATGTGGCTGTTGATCCTGTACTGCCTGCTAATTCCAGATCGCTTTACATATCTGAAGCTAGGACTGATATTGGGGCTATGCGTAAACTTCCGACTAACTCAGTTACTCTTCGGATCTAAAGTAGTAGTTCGCCGGGCAAGTGCCTTAGTTGGCGTGATCATTTTAATGTTTGTTATATTTCTTATGCTACCAGGCAGGAATTATAGTATTTCGTCTTTACGTTATCGCTATATAAAATGCCTTCTTACTTACAAAGGCACACATTACCACTGGGGCGGTGGAAATAGCTTTGGGATTGATTTTTCAGGATTGGTAGAGCGTGGCATGATCAATGCAGAATTCATACAGGGGATTTCTACTTTCAATCCAGGATTAATGCGGTCAGCCATATCTCTCTGGTGGTTTAATCGTTCTGCAAGTGCATTAGGCGCATGCTACCGTGGTGATACTAGTCAGATCATGACTTCTTCAAGTATTAATTCAGTGGATTATAATTACATTCACCCAGGAGATTTGGCTGTTCTTGCGGATGGTGTTCATGTTATGGCATATTTGGGAAAGCAAAAATGGATAGAAGCTGACCCCAAATATATGTGTGTAGTGATTGTGTATGCTCCCAGGCCACAGGATGTATACTTCACATCTCCAGTGCACATTATGCGATGGAGTATATTGACAAAACATAATGATTGATATTATGGCAGGAGGAAATTTGATGAGAATTATCTGGGATGATCTGCAAAATGAGAATACAGAATAACACAGTTTGATGATGGCAGATGAATAGTGGATTGTGAATGAAGATATTCGATACTGAAATGTACATCTAGAATGAATATTTCGATTTGACCTTATAATTACATACCCAAAACATTATAAAATTCAAAAAAAGCAAATCGGTGAAATTTATCAATTGCGTGATTCACTGAAATTATTCCAATTCTTGAGTTTACAATTATAAGTCCGTTCTTGAGTTTACAATGGCAACAAAAACAGATATTTAAGTGTTTGATATAGGGAGCAGTAAATTTTGTCTTGCTGTGAGTGATGTGGAGAAAGTTTATGAACGTGCTTTTATAATATCCTGTTCATGGTTCTATTGGCAGCAGAGTGATTTAGAACAATACAGGTAAGTATGCAAACTTCCAAGAATATTGTAATTCAAATGAATTTGCAGCATTTATTAAATTATCACAGAATATGTAGCCCGGATCGTTGAAATATGTTCAACCGTTGAAAACTCTGCTAATACAACTTCTGACAGTAATATTAGTTCTGATTTCACGAATTGGTTAAATTGCAAAATGCTTAAATTATTTATATCTTACATATCACACCCATATAAACATCAGTTAATTTAAGTGGTATATCAGATCCAAATTGCTAGCGCATTACCAACTGACTCATGAGCCGTGTTGTATGTTTTCGTTAGTCTCCTCGGTGGAACAAGCAGCACTTGTAGTGTTATGATTTCTATATTATATATATATTATACGACACATGGTTTTCCTTCAAACGTCCACCTGAATGGCTGAGTATCTCCCTTGCTATATTCATTCACATACCTCATTAATTCACGAACTAAT
>JAJZFJ010000081.1 GCA_021805395.1 bacterium | reverse complement strand
ATTCCATCTACTGGAGAACGATACCTTTCCACACCTACCTACTCTATCTATGCTGATAATGCGCAATGAGTGGTAAGTGCATAAGTGTAGCAGTTGTGGGAGCATCGGGGTATGGAGGTGGTGAGCTTCTGAGGCTGCTGGCAAACCACCCTGCACTCCAGGTTAAGACTGTTGTTTCGAATACGTACGCAGGGGAGTCAGTCACCTCCGCGTGGCCAAATCTGCCGATGCTGAAGCACCTGCACTTTGTGGAGAAAGGGGATACCGCCTCAGAGTGTGAGGCTGTGTTCCTGGCGCAGGAGAATGGCAAAGCCATGCTCTGTGCTCCCGCACTGCTTGAGGCGGGCTGTAAAGTTGTGGACCTGTCGGCAGATTTCCGTTTTCGCAACCCCGGCAAGTACTCCGAATGGTACTCAAATCATGCTGCTCCAAGCTTAACAGAATCCGCCGTGTACGGGCTTCCTGAGCTATACAGGGAGCGTATTAAACGCTCGCAATTAGTTGGTAATCCCGGCTGCTATGCCACTGCTGCCATCCTTGCACTCGCACCGCTTCTTAAAGCGGATGTTGCTGAGAGAGGCAGTATTATCGTGGATGGTAAATCCGGAGTATCTGGGGCGGGTAGGGCTTCATTCAGTTTGAGTTATCACTATTCTGAGGTGGAGGGGTCGGTCTCTGCGTATAAAGTAGCTGGAACGCACAGACATACCCCTGAAATTGAAACCACCCTTGAGGATATCAGTGGACAGCAAGCTGTAGTCGTTAGCTTCACCCCGCACCTGATACCAATGACAAGGGGGATTCACGCTACCAGTTACGTAACCCTTAAAGGCAGCTTGTCCCTCGCTCAGCTATGGGATCTGTATGGGGAGATGTACAGTGACGCTCCATTCGTTGTGCTATGTAAAGATAAACTGCCAAGCACGAAACAGACTGTCGGCTCCAATTTCTGCCATATTGGTCTAGCTTTGGACACTCGCGCAAACCGGGTGACAGTTATCTCCTGTATCGACAACCTGAACAAAGGGGCTGCTGGACAGGCAATTCAAAACATGAACCTTATGTGTGGCCTGGAAGAGACGAGCGGATTACTGGGTGGTGGAGTGTGGCCGTAAGCGATATTCAATCATTCTGATACACCAGTCGTGCTATCATCCTGCTCTCTCTTTGGAATAGAAGTGGTGCTGCAAGCTTGAGAGAGAGCAGATACACACCAACTCCATAGAGAACTGCGACGGGGATAGTGACCGCAAGATAGATAGATGCGTGCATTATGGTAGGTACAAGAAATGCGAGCAGCACAGGGCTAAGTACAATCGCGACTGCCAGCAGGCTTCCAATACCAGTCAACAATCTGCCTACTCCACCCTTGCCAGCACTGGAAATTCTGAACCCCTTCTGGACTATACGGTATGGGAACAGGATAGACAGGATATTGCCCAACCCCAACTCTGCCAGCTCCGATAGCCATGTCCACAGGAGCAGCATTGGCAGCATATTCACCTGGTGGATTAAGATGGATAGCACAAGCACTACTAAGGTATTAATGCTGCCGAATACAACATATAATGCGACGTTTTTACCAATTAGTATCTGCATTCTTGACATGGGGGTTTGAAAGAGAAACCCCAGACGCTCACTACCAAACTGATTGCCCACCATATTTAACTGCGTCAACTGAAGTATTCCAAGAAGCATCCATACACGTATACTAGTTTCACTCTGAATGATGCCGTTAATGTGATAGCCATGAAGCAGCATAAATGAAAAGAGGATTGTTACATAGATAACATTCGCCAGAATCAGCCTGTAAAAGGGATCGCGCTTGAAATACCTCAGCTCTTTTTGATAGATAGCATAGGTTTCTGGAGCTATTATCTGTTCGATTACACTTGTTCGCTTACTTTCAGGCTGGGAATCTAATGCAGCCATCGAATCGGAACCTGCCTGTGCTGCACCTCTATCAACCTCCCTGAAGATTTTACTGAGTACATTGGAAGCCAGGATAAAAGCCGCCCATAGATAGCAGCATAGCACAGACAGCCAGCCTATCACTGCGAGATAGTGACCTTTAATAGTGTTATCAATAATACAGGCTGATATGCCCGGTGGCAGAATGTCTGTTAGGTTCCAGTAGCTGGAAAGCCACAATTGCGACCAGTCCATACTAAATAGCCTAACCAGCAGAAACTGCGAGAACAGATAGTAACAGAGACCAAAAATCAGCACTAAAATCATTGAAAAATCACGAAAACGCCTCGTTCGCATTACTCCTGAACTAGCCTGCGTTATGGACTGACTGATTAACAGGGTTAGCAGCAAGAAGAGCAGGAGGGCTACTCCTCCTACCAGCAGCACAATTATGTTATGAGACACCGCAAACATGCCCGCGAACATAGGTGGGATCATCATAAGGACTGGCAGGTTCATTAGAGAACCTATTGTCAAACCAGCCAGTATCTGCTTCTGACTAATGGGATATACAACAAGTTTATTAACGTCGTAAAAATCGTTGAGAGCGTATCCCAAAAGAGGTGAAAGTATCCAGAACAGGAAAAGACCGAGCAGTACTGTTTCCAGTCGATTGATGTTATTGAAAAGCGAGCTGTTGTGAGCACTGTGTATGAGCCAGTAACATACACCAAAATCTATAAATCCAAACATGATTAAATAGATAACCAGGACGATACCAACTGCCACATTTTTCCTGAAAGCGCGGAAAAAGAGCTTTCGCCTCAGCCAGAGCATCAGTCTAACTTTAGTCAACTATCCCTCCTGCAGCCAATCGAACGCTCCAGAATCAGTTCGGGCATCCACCATCTTCAGGAAGATATCTTCCAGAGAGGAGCCTTCCGCGGATTCACTCATCTCTCGCAATTCCTCCACCGTACCAATACCAACAATAGATCCATGGTTGATGACTGCAATGCGGGTGCACAGCTTTTCCACAACTTCCATTACGTGGGAAGAGATGAAGATTGTGGTTCCATGCTGTGTCATCTGATGCATTGCATCCCGCAGGACGCGAACTGAGATGGGATCGATGCCATTGAAAGGTTCATCAAGAAACAGTACTCGAGGTCTGTGGATAAGTGCACACGCCAGAGCAATCTTCTTCTTCATGCCAAGCGAATAGTCCACAATCATCTTTTTGTAGTCGCCGGTTAGCTGCATCAGTTCCAGAAGCTGCCTGGCACGCTGATCTGCTTCCGATTTCGTAAGTCCATACATCTGACCAGAGAAAATGAGATGCTCGTAGCCCGTTAATCTTTCATACAGCTGAGGTTCATCTGGCAGAACCCCAACCACTCTCTTGAGTTCCAGTATCTGGGTAGCTACCTCGTAACCTGCCACTCTGGCACCTCCAGTGTCGGGAGGGAGCATTCCACAAAGCATCCGGATGGTTGTCGATTTTCCCGCACCATTCGGGCCGAGAAAACCGAAGAATTCGCCTTGTTTTACCTGGAAGCTTACGTTTTTGACAGCAGGCTGTTTGTCGAAATATTTGCAAAGATCTGCAGCGTAGATCGCTTCATCATTGTATGTTTGTAAAACGGGTGGTTGTATAATTTCGTTATTCATTTCACTTTATGGACGGAAGCTGAATTGAACTGGTTTCACACAGCATGAGAATCAAAAAGCGACCATCTCGTTTCCAAGATGGTCGCTTGTTCATCTAGCTAAGTACTGCCGGCTCTTCCAGGGGTGGCAGTCCACCCTCCTCATCCGGCATTCCCTCGTCGATTGGTTTTCTGCGGAAAACCACCTCATCGTTTTCATCAAGGTCGGCAAGGATGCTGTCACCGCTATGGAAGGTTCCACGAAGTACTTCTTCGGAGAGTGGATCCTCGATAAGCCGCTGAACAGCACGTCGTAGAGGTCTTGCTCCCATTGTTGGGTCGTAACCCTCAACCGAGAGTTTCTCTCTCACCCTGATTGTGCATTCCAGAACCAGATCCTGTGTTCGAAGCTGACGATTAACCCTGTCTATCATCATGGTTACGATTTCAAGTATCTCATCCTGTGACAGTGGATGGAATACGATCAGATCGTCTACCCTGTTCAGGAATTCAGGTCTGAATGTCTTCTTAGCCTCGTCTGTTACACGGCTGCGCATTGCTTCAAGAGCCTTTGCATCGGCACCGCGTCGCTCAGAGTCGCTTCGAAGTCCCATACCCCTTTCAGGATTGATCCGACCTGCACCGACGTTGGAGGTCATAATCACAACTGTGTTCTTGAAGTCTACGATACGCCCCTGACTGTCTGTAAGGCGTCCATCCTCCATCACCTGCAGCAGGATATTGAACACCTCAGGATGCGCTTTCTCGATTTCGTCCAGAAGTACCACACAGTATGGGTTCCGACGCACCGCCTCGGTGAGCTGGCCTCCCTCTTCATACCCAACGTACCCGGGAGGGGCACCAACCAGTCTGCTCACATTGAACCGCTCTGAATATTCACT
>JAJZFJ010000240.1 GCA_021805395.1 bacterium | reverse complement strand
GTGAGTGCGTCCAACCTCGGTACCACAGTAATCGCAGGTCAGAGCGTTGCTACTATTAATGTGACCACAGCACAAGGTGCTGCAAACGCAATGAATATAACCGACGCTGCAATACAGCAGGTCTCCAACCTTAGAGCTACTCTTGGTGCGTTTGAGGCAGACACCCTCAACCCAGCCATTCAGTACCTGGGTGTGAGTGCAGAAAATCTGTCTGCCGCACAAAGCCAGATACAGGATACCAATGTGGCTGCAGCTGTGGTTGACATGACCAAGAACCAGATCATAGAACAGGCTGCTACCGGAGTTTTAGCACAGGCAAATGCCGAACCACAGAACGTTCTGAAACTGATCCCATAACAGTCAGTTTACGTCAAGCGAAAAGCCAGCTCCGAGTGGAGCTGGCTTTTCTATTTGCTGCCCTTATAACCATAGTATCCGTGACTTCAACTTCTTCAATTGACCGAAAAGCAGGCTGATTTTTACGAATTTCAAAAAAACTTCAAAAAGCATGGTAAAAATACCGGGTTTTGTGGAACAAGATATATATAGGGGTCTAACGGTTAAAAACTTATCTAAACCGTTTCTTAGAAGGTGGTAACTTAATCCACACTTCACTTGAGGCAGGAAGCTTCTTGTCCCCAATCAAGGAGGATATTTCCAGCTATGGGAATGTACATTAACACCAACATCACAGCGATGAACGCTTTGATGAACTTGTCCAACGTGAGCAACAATGTTGCAACCGATATTCAACAGTTGTCCAGTGGGCTTCGCATAAACTCAGCCGCAGACAACCCTGCTGGTCTGATCATCGCTCAGAGCCTTCAGTCTCAGATCAATGGTCTGAACCAGGCTGTATCGAACTCTCAGGACGCCAACAACCTGATTAAAACAGCAGACGGCGCTCTTTCAGAGGTCGGCAATCTCCTGCAGACAATTCGACAGTTGGCAGTTCATGCTGCCAACACTGGTGTAAACGACCAGGTAGCAGTGCAAGCTGATCAGACCCAGATCTCCTCAGCAATCGGAAGCATCCAGCAGATCTCCCAGAATACCCAGTTTGGCGGGAAGTTCCTTCTAAACGGTACCTCTGGAATATCTGCGGCAATCACGAATACCAAAGACATTGCAGGAATTAACATTGGCGGTGAATTCAACAACCTTGCTACCCAGAGTGGAACGCTCTCGGTTCATGTTACACAGGTTGCAACCCGAGCTTCCATTACAGGCAATGTAACATATGCATCGGTGAATGCCAGCATGTCAAATGCAAATGGAACAACCACAGGCAATGGTGGCACCATTGTTATCAATGGTCAATCCTTCACTGTTACAGGTTCCGATACAGTTCAGACAGTCCTGAATGATATCAATAATCTGTCAACAAGCACAGGCATATCCGCCCAGTTCAGTGCCGCTAACGGCTCTGGAACCATCATACTAACGCAGCAGAACTACGGTGCAAACTTCAAGATCGTTGAAAATGAGAGCAATGCTCTCATAGCCGGTACCGCTGGCACATCATCAGTAGGCACCAATGCCCTCGCAGCGGTTACTGCGTATGCACTCGTCAATGGTACAGCGCAGCTGACTACTGCGCTGTTTACTGGTGGAGTTAGCAGCACAGACAGTGGCTTACAGTTAACAGATGCCAACGGCAACTCAATGCTTCTGACAGAGGCCGCTCTTAATGATGCGACAGCCGGAGCTGTAGCTGCAGCAAGCATCACTTCTGGAAACCTTCAGTTCCAGGTAGGGGCAAATGCAGGACAGGTTGTGTATGCCAGCCTTGGTAACGTAAGTGCATCCAATCTAGGTACAACTGTTATTGCAGGGCAAAGTGTGGCAACAATAGATGTTACCACTGCTCAGGGCGCTGCAAATGCTATGAACATCACTGATGCTGCTATCCAGCAGGTATCTACTCTGCGAGCACAGCTCGGTGCGTTCGAGGCGGACACTCTTAACCCAACCATTCAGTATCTTGGAGTAGGTGCCGAAAACCTTTCCGCGGCACAAAGCCAGATCCAGGATACAAATGTGGCTGCATCTGTTGTTGATATGACCAAAAACCAGATCATTGAACAGGCTGCAACTGGAGTGTTGGCCCAGGCTAATACAGAGCCACAGCTCGTTCTCAAGCTTATTCCATAAGCAAACAGCTCATCACGCTAAAAGCCAGTACCATCTTGGTGCTGGCTTTTTCTTTTGCTACCGTGCTTAAAAATTTCCTGCTCCAACAAAATCTGTTTGATTTACAAAACGTATTTCATTTTTGTTTTAATTAAATTAGTAATTTATAGTATATTTACCAGGATTAATGGAATAAGTAATATAGAGGGTAAACGGTTAATCATTATTGCAAACCGTTATTTAAGAGGCGAGGTTGAATTCCTCTCTTCACTTGAGGCAGGATGCTTCTTGTTCCCAATTCACGGAGGATATTTCCAGATATGGGAATGTACATCAACACTAACATCACAGCTATGAACGCTTTGATGAACTTGACCAACGTTAGCAACAATGTTGCTAACGATATTCAGCAGTTATCCAGTGGTCTCCGAATTAACACAGCAGCAGACAACCCCGCAGGTCTGATCATTTCGCAAAGCCTTCAGTCTCAGATTAATGGTCTTAACCAGGCAGTATCCAACTCACAGGATGCAAACAACCTGATTAAAACTGCGGATGGCGCTCTTTCAGAGGTTGGCAACCTCCTACAGACAGTAAGACAGCTTGCTGTGCATGCAGCCAACACCGGAGTCAACGATCAGGTAGCAGTGCAAGCTGACCAGACTCAGATCTCCTCAGCAATAGGAAGCATCCAGCAGATCTCCCAGAATACCCAGTTTGGCGGCAAGTTTCTCCTCAATGGAACATCTGGTATATCGGCCGCGATAACGAACACCAAAGATGTCTCAGGAATCAGCATAGGCGGCCAGTTCAATAATCTGGCAACTCAGAGTGGAACACTGTCTATTCACGTTTCTCAGGTTGCTACCAGAGCAACAGTTATTGGCAATGTAACCTATGCTACAGTGAATGCCAGCATCTCAAATGCGAACGGTACCACAGTTGGAAATGGTGGAACAATTGTGCTGAACGGTCAATCTATCAATATCACAGCTTCAGATACCGTACAGACCGTCTTGAATGACATCAACAACCTGTCATCAAGTACTGGTGTGTCTGCTCAATTCAGTTCAGCGAACGGTTCAGGAACTATCGTTCTTACTCAGCAGAACTATGGAGCCAACTTCAAGATCGTTGAGAATGAAAGCAACGCTCTCATCGCGGGCACTGCTGGCACTTCTTCCGTAGGTACAAATGCCCTGGCAAATGTGTCTGCGTATGCCCTGGTGAATGGAACTGCACAACTAACCTCAGCTCTCTTCTCAGGGGGTGTGAGCAGCACTGATAGTGGCTTACAGTTAACGGATGCAAATGGTAACACAATGCTTCTAACAGAAGCTGCAATGAATGATGCAACAGTAGGATCCATAGCGGCTGCAAGCATCACATCGGGTAACCTTCAGTTCCAGGTAGGTGCTAATGCGGGCCAGTTGGTGTATGCTAGTCTTGGAAATGTAAGCACAACCAATCTGGGAACCACAGTTATAGCAGGTCAGAGTGTTGCTACAATCAATGTAACCACTGCACAGGGCGCCGCAAATGCGATGAACATCACCGATTCTGCCATACAGCAGGTCTCCAATCTAAGAGCTACTCTCGGAGCGTTTGAAGCAGACACGCTCAATCCAGCAATTCAGTATCTCGGTGTGAGTGCAGAAAATCTGTCTGCCGCTCAGAGTCAGATTCAGGACACCAATGTGGCTGCAGCAGTGGTCGACATGACCAAGAACCAGATCATTGAGCAGGCGGCGACTGGAGTATTGGCACAGGCTAATTCAGAACCTCAACTGGTACTGAAACTAATCCCATAAGCTGATAGTACCCAAAAATAAAACCTCAGCGACAGTGATGTCCCTGAGGTTTTGTATATAACTGAAATCAGTCGATGAGATCACTACCTATCTGCATTGAGATCATTACAGGCTTTTTGGAACCATCTGATTCAGTTGCAACCAGCCGGATATCTGCAAGAATTGCTGATCGTAAAACAATTCCCTGTTTAATAGCCACATCTGTATTGAATACCATCCAAACATGGCATGGGAGATTCTTGTTGCCTGCAGTTTTTCCCTCCAGTCCACTCGCAGGAATGGAAAGCGTACCACTTAGGACTGCCTTAATACTTGCTGCGGTGTATAGCCCAACTGGCTCAACACGCAGGAAAGTTGCTCTCATTTTTAACTGCTGAGCTTTACCCGATGAGTTAATGTCGATATTCTGCGTCCAGTGCTGTCCAACATGGATGGGAAAGCTGGGCAGGGTCATTGTTCCCAGAGTGAACATGCCAGACTGAAGCACTGGTACAGTAAGCCCTTCGTCTGCCATTCCGTCTGCTGCATTAGAAGCTGAAAGAATTCTACCGTGAGAAGTAATTGATATCAATACCGAATGAGCCTTGGTATTGGGCGTGATCGTTGATCCATTCAGAACCTCATTACCACTCAGAGTCTTGATAGCGAGAACGGCAGCGCTATTTTGCTGTAGTTTTGCGACACGCTCACGGATAACTACGCTCTCAGCCGAAGAGAAGATAACATCTCTGCCATGATTAGGAAGGGGTGTCCACGCTGAAGTTCGGATATCAAGATTATAGTGTTCTTCCTGCTTTGAATGGAAATGATAACTAAGACTGTAATCACTCTGAGGCTTTGCTGACGATCCAGCAACTGTGCTTAAAGCGAGATAGACGATACCGAATAGTCTCACCTGTCTCCTACGCCTGTAAATCATTGAGTTGCTCCATTGTTCTTTTTAAGAACCAGCATTCTAGCATCTACCGTAATTGGTCCGCTCTCAAACTGCACATCGGAGTTATTGACACCTTTACCAATGGGAATTCTCTTCAGATTAACATGCATATTGAATACACCTTTCTGAAGTGATACTGCGATGCCCGTCCCCTGTGACTCGGTGTCAAAAAGGGTAGAGCCTGTCATTTTCACCTTTCCGAACATATGTATCACCTGCTTGGATGGAATTGGAGTGGACTCGCCTGTTGAGTTGAGATGATCATTCACTGAAGAGTTAGCCAGCATATTCACTTTCAGAGTATGCTTCTGCAAATTCAGTGAGTTCACTTTTGCTGTGTACTTAACCATAGTGGTGTCTGAACCAATAATTCCAGATCCAAAATTCCATTCTGAATTAGAGCCAACAGCGGTGTTCGGAAAAGGTATTGGCATGAGTAGAAGAAAAAGTTTTCTCAAGTCAAACCCGATATTCACCCTTATCAATCTATTATTCACGGTTTCGACTTTAGCAATAGTTCCGTCTGGTCTAACAATATCGCTCGAATTCAACGCCTCTTTCACAGTGCTAAGATCTATTGGAAACGGGATTGCCTCACTGCTGTTTGGTATATCCCCTAGTTTCATCTTTTTTGGAGTAAGCAGGATATTGTCAGACAATACGGAGAATCTCATCTGGCTTCCATTTGAATCCGTGGAAAGTACCTTCGACTGGTAGATAATATCGCAATAGAGATGCACAGTTGGATTTCCAGGCTGGTCAAATGGAGGAAAGTGACCATCGAAGTATGCTCGCATCTCATACGTATTCACAGATCCCGCGACAAGTGGATAGGTAACTGAAACCTGCTGGTCTGGAGCAGTAGATGCACACATAGCAGTGCTTCCCGTAATTATCAACGCCATGGTTGAAAGGGACTTTATAAATCTTTTTGACATATATTCCTTCTTGCAGAGAGGATTTTTTGTATCACCTCGTAATTTTTGCGAGTGACATAAGCGTTCCCAAACACCATCTAACTCCATCAATCGCTCTCTCCCTTCCAAAGGACTGGCTATTGAGAAAGTCCCCAAAGTACGGATCTTGATCAACGTGCGGTCCCAGAGTAGCGAGTATATCAAATACTGGAGGCAGAGGTACACCCAATCCACTTAGACTACGCGCGAAAAAGTCGAGCAAATTGGCAATTTTCTGAGAAGTGTCTGTGTTCTCCTTTTGAAGGAGGAAGAGAACTCCAGCCACATCTAAAATATAAACTTGCGATTTTTGTGCTTCGCTGGGAAATTCAGCCATTATATTGAGACTATGAAGTACGGATACTCCCTGCTGGATGTCCTCAAAAAGATGGATTCTGCCTTCATGCAGAAGAGGGTGCACATCACCCTCTATGTCGAGCATGTATGTATAAAAATCTGGGTCGGGCCGGGAACCATCTATGCGAATACCCATCAGGTAGAAGGAGTTTATGATAATATCTGCTGCTGGCAATAAAACGCTTTTCTCCAAAATCATGTTTTCTAACTGTGCTTATCTCAAGTGATAAGCATTCAAATCTCTCACTACAGATTGTACCTGAATATGCTTACGCAGAAAGCAGCACGGAGAAGTAGTCTATTTAGTACTTTGTATACTTCGGCAGTGTCAACAAGACATCTTGTTATTCAAGGCAGTTGCCAGCTGATCAGGTGGTTAACTGATTCAAATGTTTCAGATGATAGCATGAGTAATATGTTAGGAATTAATGTGGGTACTAAATATGTCAGTATATTCTACAATTGTGAATATGGAATTTGAATCCCAAATCATACATAATGCCGCAATTTCCAAGTTATAACTCTCGTTAATATGCAGAATTGTGCATCCGGTTTAAAGATAGTGGAAATAGACCTAAAGAAACGTTGACTTGCCCCGTATAATGGCGGTAACATTATAGTATATTTGGCCCTTCGATCGGCATTTCCGCACCGATGAAGAAGTGGAAACCCAGAATCGAGTAAATAATCGAATCATGAGCGAAACCAACCTATTTCAGGGATCTAATCAGGCATTTGCTGCAGAGATGTATGCAAACTATCTTAAAGATCCCAATTCTGTCGATGAAACAACCAGAACGTTTTTTAATGCATATCCTCTGCCTGATATCTCTCCCTCCCCTTCGCATCATACAGCAAGTCCTGCAAATTTAAGTGAAGATACTCTAACAAAAGCTCTAGCAACTGCCCGATTGGCAAGATTAATTCGTCAACGCGGCCATCTGGAAGCTAGAATAAGCCCTTTGGCAACATCCATCACACTAAATCCTGAGCTTGATCTTGCCAACAACAATCTTACAAAAGCCGATCTCGAACAACTTCCTGCAGTGATTATTGGTGGTGTGCAGGCTGAAAACTCCACGAATGCGTACGAAGCAATCGAGCGGCTGAAAGTTATCTACACAGGCACAATAGGTTATGAAGATGAGCATATTCAGGATGCACGAGAAAGATACTGGCTTCGTGAGGCAGCAGAGAGCAGAAAGTTCTTCCAAAACATTACCACTCAAACACGCCTTGATCTACTGAATCGACTAACTGAAGTCGATATATTCGAAGACTTCCTGCAGAAAAATTTTCAGGGTGAGAAGCGTTTTTCTCTTGAAGGTAATGACTCACTCGTCCCTATTTTAGATGAGTTAATTCGACACGCTGCTATCTCTGGCTGCCGGGAAGTAGTGATGGGTATGTCTCATCGTGGAAGATTGAATGTTCTCGCTCATGTACTGGGAAAACCGATAAGAAACATATTCAAAGAGTTCAAAAAGAACACCGGTTCTGCTCAAACATCAGTAGCTGGTGGAACAACTGAGGGCTGGTCTGGAGATGTTAAATACCATCTCGGCTATAAAAATGCTTTCATGGACAATGGTATCGAAGCCATGCCAATTACTCTTGTCCCCAATCCCAGCCATCTGGAAGCAGTCGATCCCGTGGTGGAAGGTCATGTCCGCGCAGCACAAGATAGACGGGACCATTCAGGTACGCCTGTACAGGATACCCATGTGGCTATGCCAATTCTCATCCACGGAGATGCAGCTTTTCCCGGACAGGGAATAGTCTCGGAAACACTCAATCTGTCTCGCCTCCCGGGTTACCGAACCGGTGGAACTATTCATATCATAGTTAACAATCAGATTGGATTTACCACTCTTCCGACTGATGGACGATCCACACTGTATGCTTCCGATTTAGCGAAGGGTTTTGAGATACCGATTGTTCATGTGAATGCAGATGACCCTGTAGCCTGTATTGCAGCTGCAAGAATGGCCTTCGCATACAGAGAGCAGTTTGGAAAAGACTTCCTGATTGACCTTGTTGGGTATCGAAGATATGGTCACAATGAAACAGATGAGCCACGTACCACTCAACCAAGTATGTATTCTAGAATAGACTCTCATCCCACGCCAAGAGAAGTGTGGGCAAAGGTACTTGAGAGTGAAGGTTTAATCACTGCTGAAAATGCTCAGGATCTGGTGAATAATGTTCGAGCAGCACTTCGAGAGGAGCTAGACTCTATTTCACTGCAGGAGCCAGAGAATAGAGAGCATGGAACAGCTTCTCCACCTCTGTCATCTGTCAATACAGCGGTTCCAGAATCCCAGTTAAGAGCGTTCAATGAAGATCTGCTATCCATTCCTGATAGTTTCACAGCTAATCCTGTCTTAATCAGCAGGTTCTATGAACCCAGAAGGACATTGATTAACGAAGAAAACGGAATTATGTGGGCACATGCTGAATCTCTTGCATTTGCTTCCATCCTTGCTGACGGGATACCGATCCGCCTTACGGGACAGGACACCGAACGCGGTACTTTCGACCAGAGACGCCTTGTTCTGCACGACATCAATAAAAGTACCCGCTATGTACCTATGGAGCATCTGCCAAGCTCCAAAGCTTCATTTAGTGTATACAACAGCCCTCTGTCTGAGAATGCATGTCTGGGTTTCGAGTATGGCTACAGTATGCATGCTTCGGGAGTACTTACTCTATGGGAAGCGCAGTTTGGAGACTTTGCTAACGGTGCACAGGTAATAATTGACCAGTTTCTCGCTCCAGGACGAGCTAAATGGGCACAAACCCCTTCCCTTGTGCTGCTTCTTCCCCATGGCTATGAGGGACAGGGAGCAGAACACTCCAGTGCGAGAATTGAACGTTTCCTGCAGCTTGCTGCCTCAGACAATCTGCGTATTGCAAACTGCACCACTGCAGCACAATACTTTCATCTTTTAAGGGCTCAGGCAAAACTTCTGGAGGATGCCCCCAGACCACTGATTATCTTCACGCCAAAAAGTCTGCTGAGAGATAAATCTGCTGCTGCATCACTATCCGATCTCACGTCTGGAACCTTCCATCCTGTATTGTCCGAACAGATGAGCAATGCACGCCGCAATAAAATAACCAGACTTGTTCTCTGCAGTGGTAAAGTATATGTCAATCTCACGCATCAAGGAACTACCCCCAGAAAAGAGTATGTTGCTGCAGAAAACCTGACTGCCACAAGAGTAGAGTTGCTTTTCCCATTTCCTGATGAAGAGCTTTCGAAAGTGGTCTCATCATTTCCAAATCTGCAGGAGATAGTTTGGCTGCAGGAAGAGCCAATGAACATGGGAGCATGGTTCTATGCAGAACCTAGATTGAGAAATCTGTGCCGTAATCTGGAATGGCGTGGTAAAATAACCTATCTTGGTCGAGAAGCCTCTGCAAGTGCTGCAGAAGGTTCAAATCCAAGGCATCGAGGGGAGCAGGAGAGAATAATCTCCGCGGTGCTGAGCGATGTACCAACTCTGAAATCAGCATCCTCTTCCGTTGCAAGAGCATCCAGATAAGCAT
This sequence comes from bacterium, assembly GCA_021805395.1. Lineage (GTDB taxonomy): Bacteria > Armatimonadota > Chthonomonadetes > Chthonomonadales > Chthonomonadaceae > JAJZFJ01. Next base: position 8,482 of record JAJZFJ010000240.1, on the reverse strand, counting down.
CACATTATCGAGAATAGCTTTTAAACAATTCTCAATCCAAGATTTATGGAGCAATTAAAAGGAATGGCTGTAGAAATACGAGTGCCTCAGTTGGCAGAATCCGTTGTTGAAGCCACAGTAGGTCAATGGCTAAAGAAGGTTGGCGACAAGGTAAATCAAGATGAAGTCATCACCGAACTTGCCACAGACAAAGTTAACGTAGAAGTCTACTCCACCTCAACTGGCATACTGGCGTCCATTGTACATGAAGAGGGCGACGTTGTTGGCCCTAATGAACTGCTGGCGACTGTAACAGTTGCTACTCCCGGAGAGAGTGATGCATCCACTCCAGCTCCAGCGACCAAAGTGGAATCTGCATCGACAGATCAGGATACCTCTAAACATCCAGCCACTCCAGTTGCCGAAAAAATTGCTGCTGCTGCCGGTGTCGATACAAATACCATCCGCGGCACGGGTGTGAATGGCAAGGTCACCGCAGACGATGTCCGTTCACATGTAGATCCAAAAGCTCCAGCGGAAAAACCTGCACCAGTAAATGCACAGCCAGTTTCGGCGCAGCAGCCATCTCTCCCTCCAATTCTCACCACAGCATTAAACAGGACAGAAGTGCGAGAGCCGCTTTCCCGCCTGCGTCTCACAATCATTAAAAATCTTAAACAATCCGAAGAAGAAGCAGTACGTCTAACCACCTTTAATGAGGTGGATATGACAGCCATTATGGATATCAGAAAGAGACGAAAGGATGCTTTTAAAGAAAAGTATGGCGTAAATCTCGGTTTCATGTCTTTCTTCACACGTGCCGTTGTAGGAGCACTAAAAGTTTTCCCATATCTCAATGCAGAGATTCAAAACACAGAGATCGTGAAGAAATCCTACTATGACATCGGAATTGCAGTAGGCACCGACAAAGGTCTAATGGTCCCAGTGTTAAGAGATGCTGACCGTAAATCGTTTGCTCAAATTGAGAAAGAGATCGCAGGACTGGCAGTACGGGCAAGAGAAAACAAAATCACGCTCCCTGAGCTACTTGGCGGCACATTTACAATCACCAATGGCGGCACATACGGCTCACTCATGTCAACTCCCATTCTCAATACCCCACAAGTTGGGATTCTCGGAATGCATAAAATCCAGGACAGACCCGTGGTTGTCGATGGTGCCATTGTGATTCGTCCAATGATGTATCTGGCACTTTCCTACGATCATAGAATAGTAGATGGAAGCGACGCTGTTCGGTTCCTTGTTCATGTCAAGAACCTGCTGGAAGATCCTGAATCCCTTCTGTTAGAGGGTTAACTCCCCAGTCTCATTCACAGCAGTAAGTTAAAACCATGGGAATCTGCCAACGTAGATTCCCACTATCAAACGGGTGCCACACAATGCCCTCTTCCAAGATACAAGAAACCGCAGCAAACACCGAATCCCAGCCAAGAGCCTGGATAGGGTGGCGGGCTATCGTGCTCGCTATGCTGCTTGCTCCATTTACCGCCTATTGGACTACCGATCAGGTTGTGGATGTTATTTTCTCCCTGATGATCCCACCTGTTGTGATGACAATGCTTGTGGCGATCTGCAATTTGGGTATACGGCGCATTGCTCCCAAGTATGCCCTCACTGAAGGTGAGCTTATCATCTTCTATGCAATGAACACCGTTATTGGAACGATGTGTGCGGAATGGATGGGCATTGTAAACCCACAGATCTACTCCTATGCACTCTTTGCCAAAAACAACACAAACTATCAAACGCAGATGCTTCCGTACCTCAGCAAATTCTTTGTGATCCCTGAAAAGAATGCATACCTCTATCACGATTTCAAACATGGCGGCTATAACGTTTTCTATTCCCTTGCTCATCTTGATCTCTGGTGGAGATACATATTCGCATGGACTTTGCTGGTATCACTCATCTGTATAGCGATGCTTTGCATCAACAGTCTTATGCGGGAAGAGTGGACAAATAGAGAGAGATTAGCATTCCCTATCATACAGGTTCCACTTGCAGTTGTGCGTGCTGGAGTTGGCAAAGAGCCGCTATGGAAGAACAAATACTTCACCATCTCTTTCCTGGTTATGTTTTCCATAGACATTCTAAATGGATTCCATACGTTCTATCCCAATCTACCCTGGTTGAATGTGAGATTCATTGGAGACGTTTCCCAGTTCTTCCCTAACCCGCCCTTCAACGCAATTGGCTGGACTCCGATAGGGATCTTCCCCTACATGGCGGTGATAGGTTTCTTTATGCCTACTGACCTGCTTTTTTCTGCCATATTCTTCTTCTTCGTGAGAAAAGCTATTCAGGTATTCACCTACTCTATAGGTTACACAGACAGCGCAGGAGTTTTTGGTGGTGGTGGATTGATACCCAGTCCTCCTTACTTCAGTGAACAGTCATGGGGAGCTTTTATCGCACTGTTTGTGGGTGCAGCGTGGACAGCAAGGAACTACCTGAAAGAGGTTTGGCAACAGATACTACACGGAGCAGACCCGAATGACAGCGGGATCTCCCCACGCATTGCATTTGCTGGACTGCTCATCTCTGTGACTGCTTTGTTCATCCTTGGAGTATCTACAGGGGTACCACTCTGGATTATGGTTATCAGCACCATTCTGTTTTTGATGTTCAGTGTTGCCCTCACCAGAATGCGAGCCCAAATCGGTGCACCTTCTCATGAGATGGCATTCATGGGGCCTAACCAGATGATATTCGACTCAATGGGTACAAGCTCTATCAGCCAGTCAGTTGCACCTCGCATGATTTCAACGCTGTTCATTATGAACAGAATTCATCGAACGCATCCGATGCCAGCTCAACTCGAAGCAATGAAGATGGGTGAAATGAACAAAATCAACCAGAAGAGCCTGTTCATTGCACTGGTGTTCGCAATTGTGTTTGGAAGTGTGCTGGGGCACATTATGCATATTATTCAAGGGTATGCAAATGGAGCTACAGATGGTGGAGGAGATGTGGCAGGTGTTGTATCCTCATTAGACCAGAAGCACACTCAATCCAGCCCAACCGCACTCCTGTTTGTTGTCATTGGTTTCTCTGTAGTTATCCTGCTCGATTTCATCCGATTCCAGGTACCAGGTTTTCCGCTCCATCCTGTGGGTTACGCACTTGCTATGAATTTTGGTTTGGACTACTTCTGGTTTGGTCTGATGATTGTTTACTTTATTAAACTCTTTGTAGAACGGTACTATGGACTCAAGGGACACGATCATCTTCATCAGGTTGCCATAGGGATTATTCTTGCAGAGTTCTCCGCCGAAGCGATATGGTCTTTATATTCAATGACTCACCATAACATGGCTACCTACTCAATCTCAATAAACGGCAGGCTTGCCTGGAACCAGTAACAAAAAAGAGAGAGAACCTAATTAGTGGCTCTCTCTCACCTTATGATTTAAAATGCGATATCGCATTACTGACTAATTTGCCTATTTTACAGAACGTCTGTTCTCTTTACTTGTGTTTGGCACAGCAGTTACTGCATTAGAAAGTCCATCTGAAGTTACAATAGCATATCGTGTTCGAGCTGCACGTAATCGTGCAAGGCTGTGCACTTCTTTCTTCACGCCAGTTCCGTTACTAATTTCATCAAAATCTTCTGCAGATGGATCCATCTGTTGAATGAGTCGCTGAAGCGCTTCCCATTTGATATCTTCGGTATGCATACCGAGCTCTACGAGGAGATCTTTGTCTCTCGAAGTTGTGAGCGTGCATGTCATGTCTAAATCCTTTCATACTGCGCAGAGTCATTCAAACTCCTGTGGGCCATACAGACACATGGTCTCGCAGCTTCTAAACCCATAACTATCTCAGTCAATCCCTTCATGATTCTTCCATGTATCGTGGATATACAGGTATAAGAACCTATGAAAACTTCATCGTAATTGATATCGTCATATTACAGACCATTTGAATAGATGATAAGTTTCACTATTTACAATAATATATACGCTTGAGAAGCCTATTTAGTAAATAGATGCATATTAATATATTATTGGCATAATTGGTCATTCTTTGCATGCTTGCATTTCACTCATAAGCAGGAAAACTGCATCCTGACATATAACTTATATGTGAAAGACCTTATACAGGAGTGTAGAATGAGAATAGCTCTGGTAGGAGCAGGTGGTATGGCGGGAATGCACGCACGATGTTATGATGCAATCCCAGATGCTGAGCTAGTAGGTGTGATGGATACAAGTCAGGAGGCAGCTATAACACTGGCAAAACTCCACAATGCAGCCCCTTTCACCGATTTTGACGATATGCTCACCCAAACCAAACCAGATATTGTGGATGTCTGCTGCCCTACCCCCTGGCATGTTGACTATGTTTGCAGGGCAGCTGAAAGAGCCGGGGAATGGGGTTTACTTGGCATAAGCACCGAAAAGCCAATGGGAAGGTCTATACAGGATTGTGAACGCATGATCACAGCATGCAATAGTGCAGGCATTCCTCTCTTTGTTGCCCAGGTCGTTCGATTTTTCCCAGAGTTTGCACTTGCTACTCAAAAGGTAAGGAGTGGTGAACTTGGAACCATTGCTTCCGTTAGATCCCGTAGAGGCGGACCAATGCCGCGAGCCTGGCAGGATTGGTATGGCAAACCGGAGCTGAGTGGAGGCTGTATACTTGATCTTATCATCCATGATTTCGACTGGCTGCGATGGACTTTCGGACCGATCTCAAGAGTATACGCTCGTGGTTTAGCTGGAAAAAGACTGCCGGCACAGGACTATGCGCTGGTTACGCTAAGATTTGAAAGTGGTGTGATTGGTCATGTTGAGGGCAGCTGGAGTGATCCGTCAGGCTTCAAGGTGGCCTTCGAGATATGTGGTGATGAAGGCATGCTGGAATATAATGTTAACCAACCTGCCACTATACCTCTGAAAGCTGCAATAGCAACTGATGAGCAGAGTACAAGTGGAGTAGCAGTTCCTGAAAGCCCTACGGATAATAATCCCTACCAGCTGGAACTGGCACATTTTATTGACTGTGTGAAAACAGGAACCACGCCTTCGATTACTCCTCAGGATGGTTTGGAGGCTGTACGCATTGCACTTGCAGCTATAGAATCAGCAGAAACTGGAAACGTAATTACACTCTGAAAACTGCAGATGAGACCACACTCTTCATTATGCAGCAAACAATAGTCAGCTTTTCACTGGAAGCCATGTGAAGAGAGTCTGCTGCAGGGTCGGTTAAGTGCAGAACTATCTCACGACTGCTGTCCAGTCTGAGTTGCAGCACGAGTGCAAGCTTATGCAGATTACTGAGAGCACTCTTGTAGTCCCCCACTTTAATCGCTTGCAGAGATGGGATGATTAGCTTCTCACCTTCAACTTTGCCAATCTCCTTCAACTGCTTTGTGATAGCAGTATCCCGTGTGAGCTCTTCCATTCCTAACAGGGAGTAGACACAATCGCCGCAATCCATAATCTGACCAATGGCATGTGTGATCTGGTTTTTCGTGATGATTGCACTCTGCTGTTCAAGACACTTCAACAGGGGATGTGCTGCATTTGGAAGACGAAGTCTCGCTAGAGCGTCAGCAAGTAATGGCACCACCGGGTCATCCGCACTACATCTGCTTAGTTCCAGCAGAAGGCTGTCTCCAGCAATGAGCGCACCTATCTCGCCTAAACTTCTTACCACCACCCTCTTTAAGCCCGGTGAACAGGAACCTGATGCCAGGAAACCAGCGAGTATGCTGGCGGCATGTTCGGTACCAGCATGCCCCAGTGCTTCTACAACCGCCTCCTCCATTTCGCTGCTTAAGCCCGACTGCAGCTGCTGAAGCAGTGCTTCCTCAGCATCAACACCACCAAGCCTGCCAAGTGCTCCTATTATGGCTCTTCTCTGACCAATCGCCAGCTGGGTTGACTGATTGTTAAGCAGGGATATGAGTGCACCATTCGCACGTCTGTCACCAATTCGGCCTAGCGCTTCAGCTGTCTCGAGTATGACACCAGCGGCCTGATCCTGAAGTGACGAGATAAGAGCATCCACTGACCTCGGATCCTGTATCTCACCAAGAGATTTGGCAGCCTGCTCTCGCACAACCAGACTGGGATCCTGCAACGCACTGCTCAACTCGTCCACTGCAAGCTGTGTTCGAGAGTTGCCCAAAGCCTCGGTAGCTTTCAGGCGTTCATCGGCATCCGTTGTCTTTTGCATGGTTCTGATATTCTTCCAGCCTTGCGGTTTAACGCGCCCTATCTGTGCAATTACCTCACGCGGGCTTCGAGCACCATCATCCTTTACATATCTTAACAGGGGTAATGAGATCAATCTTATGAGGGTTGCCACTGCAAAGATAATGTCATAGTTATCCATGTGTATCTTAAACAGATGTGAATGCCAGTTCGATAGCAGATGCATTGCATATCCGCCCACTAACGGTGCCACACCTCCTGCTAGTCCTGTTATGGCAGACATTGTTGCGGCATGTGCCGCTATCTTGCTGCCAGAACTGGATGCCATAAGCAGATTGAACTGGGTAAGACCGATGACAGCCCAGAACACTCCTCCTCCGATATTGATTTCAAGAAGCAGTATCATCATCATAGTGGGATACTGAGCAGTACATAAGATCCATGAGATTGGAAGCGTTAACACACCCCACACGCCCATGACCAGCAGAGGCTTATTTCCAAACTTATCCGCTAGATAGCCCCACAGCGGCATAGAAATTAAACCCACTCCTCCAGACAATGCAGCAAGTATCTGCAGCCATACATAATTCAAATGCAGTTTTTCTATTGCGTAGGCATTGAAGAACGGAGCTGCCACATTTTGGCCAACTCCAAAAACGGTATTAAAAATCAATAGAGCCCTGAAGGTCTTGTCTTTCAAAGGCTGTTTCAGAAACTGGATGAGCAGCTTCAGTGTAACTGGCTGAGTTACAGACGGACGATGTCGTTTTGCCTCAGGCTGCCGGGTTAAGAAGTAGACAGATAGTATTCCTCCCACCACTCCCATGGCGAATAGAGCACCAAAGCCCAGTTCCTGCCATGGATGCCTGTAAGTAAATTCGTCCAGGTACCATCCAGCTGGCAGTCCTATCAGCATGCCTACTAGACCACAAACCATATTCCTGTAACCAAAATAACGCCCTCTGGTCGCAACAGGAACAAGATCAGTCATCCATGCCGTCCATGCCGGTGTTGGCATGTTCACCAGAATGTTCGAGATGGTAAACAGCACAAGAAATACTGTGAGCGCTCTGGCATGAGACATGAAGAGTGGCAACAGCAATATTGGAAGCCACAACACACGTCCTACAAATGAATATAACGCAATGAACGATTTACGTGTGGAAGACCGCTCTCCAGCAAAAGATGACACAAGTTGCACAAGTGCCGCTAAAGTTGGAATGGCAGTAAGGAGACCAATCGCCACACTGCCAGCACCTAACCAGAGTGCAAACCCAGTAAGAATAGCTCCGGATGTGAGAGTAGTCCATACCGTAGCAAAGGCACCATCCATTACGGAATACCGCAACCCCTGCATGACCTCAACACGAGAAAGAGAGGTCACAAATTCATCTGAAACTTGTTCTGGTTCGTATATCTTGTGGGACATTATACTTTTATGAATGAGCTGATTCTTGGGGTATATTCTAGTGCTGTTAGTGATAGAATATACCCCACTATTTGGTATCTGCTCTCAAGAATTCCAGTTTTATATTTTGAAACAAAATCACCTTAATCTAACAACCAGAATGGCAGCAGTAATACCGAAGTTACAGCTTGGCCGGTTCTGGCTCAGATGGGCATAATGAGCAATGGGAAACCAACAACCCGTGGAATCGATTGGGCTAGCTGCTCCTTCTGAACTCACTTCTATCAAACAACTTCATTTAAAAGTATGGTATCTGGCATGGCCAGCAGTAATTACCACACTACTCCAAACTTTTAACGGAATGATGGATACCAGATTTGTTGGACATCTTTCCAACTCTGCACAATCTCTCACTGCCACAGGTACTGGCGGTCAAATTATATTCATATTAACGGCAGTTGCTCTTGGAATCTCCATAAGTATCAACTCTCTCGTGGCGCAGGCGATGGGTGCCGGCAATATCTCCAGGGTAAGAGAGGCTGTGGAACAGTCTATATCACTAAGCCTTGTGGCAGGTTTGATACTGGGAAGTATTGTGCTGGTAATGCGCCCGCAGATTGTAACGCTCATTCTTGGTAACGATGCAACAGCCAAGACATCTGCACTCTTATGCATCCAGTTTCTGTTTCTTCCTCTGTTGGCTACGCCGTTGTCTTTTTTGCTGAATGCTCTGCAGGGTGTGTTCAGGGGAATGGGAGATACAAGGACCCCACTGCAGGTTCAATGTGCGATGATTGCTGTTCACATTCTGTGCGATTATACATTGATATATGGAAATTTTGGATTTCCCAAACTAGGCGTATATGGCGCTGGTGCTGCACTTGCCCTCTCTATCTCTACAGGCACA
>JAJZFJ010000029.1 GCA_021805395.1 bacterium | reverse complement strand
AGATGCTCGATCATTGCTCTAGGACGCAGGTCGACGGTTTTTCTCACACGCTCAGCGATCAGATGCTCATCGAGAGTACCAGTGCCAAAAGTGTCCACCAGCAGGCTCACAGGTTCTGCCACGCCAATCGCGTAGGCTAACTGCACCTCAGCGCGTGAAGCAAGGCCGGCAGCCACAATGTTGCGCGCAATGTAGCGGGCGGTGTATGCAGCGGAGCGATCCACCTTGGAAGGATCTTTGCCTGAGAAGGCACCTCCACCGTGTCTGGCAGCACCACCGTAAGTGTCTACAATAATCTTTCGCCCTGTTACACCAGTATCTGCCTGAGGACCACCAATTACAAAACGGCCTGTGGGATTGATATGGTATTTAATGGCTGTTTTTACGTAGGATTGATACTTTTCCAGAACAGGATCTATCACAAGCGTTTTAACAGTATTTTCTATCTGCTCCTGAGTAACGGTGGGGTCGTGCTGTGTAGAGATTACAATGGTGTCAATATGATCGGGTACGCCATTTGCTGCCAATGCAATCGTTACCTGAGACTTGCCATCTGGTCGTAATCCGAGCTCTGGTCTTGCACGCCTCAGTTCAGCAAGCTTGCGGGTGAGATCGTGGGAGATCGTGAGGGCAAGAGGCATCAAAGTATCTGTCTCACGGGTAGCATAACCGAACATGAGGCCCTGATCACCGGCACCTTGTGACATGGGATCTGATCTATCAACTCCCTGTGCGATATCTGGAGACTGCTGCTGGATTGCCAGCATAACGCCACAGGTCTTTCCATCCAGTCCCAAATCGGTATTAGTGTAGCCAACCTTCACAATGGTGTCGCGCACTACATCTGCTATCTCCACATACGCCTTGGTAGTAAGTTCTCCACCGACCACGCAAAGCCCACGAGTCAAAAGCGTCTCCAGTGCAACACGGGCACCCCTATCCTGAAGAAGCAGCTCATCTAAAATGCTGTCACTGATAAGATCAGCAAGTTTGTCTGGATGACCTTCTGTGACACTTTCGGAAGTAAAAAAACGAAACTCAGCCATATTGGTACGCACCTTTCATTCTGTTATGATGTATCCCTGCTGTTAAAACGGGATATCAATAGAAAAACCTCTCCGGCAGTTCGAAGAGGTCGTAGGAGCGCGTTACAATTTGAGCTATTGGAATCAGAAAATTAGCTGTTGGTAAGCGATTTACGCCTCTCATCTAATACACCTTGCGGTGTATGGAGTTAGCACCTGCCCTTTCGGGTGGTTGTTGTGGTGTCATCGGGCCATTCCCTCGACCACTCTGGATAAGAAGCTTGCCGGAATATTCAGTTATAAATATCATGCTGACACAATTGTTACCAAACCGTCAAGTTACTATTGTACAGTTGCTTTTATTATAGTCAGAATGGGTTTAATTCATGAGAGGCAGAACCAGCTGACCCCCAGTTTATACATGACTATGGGGAAATCTTACCAGTCTGCAGACGATATCCAGCGAATTTAAGACAGGCTACCTAACAGAGGATTATAACTTTACTCGTATTGGATAAAATCGCTATTTTGTATCATGAGTATCAGTTTTCTTTGCTTTTGATTTCTTTCGCGCGTAGTGACCCGATCTTGAAATACCTACTGTTTTAACGGCTCGCCTAATACCTATAGTTGCACAAAGTATATCTATATTTTGTTGTTCAAGCTCCCTCTTTTGAGTAAGTACTTTGGGGTCCTGCATAAGCATTCTCGCGGATATCAGAGTTTTTCTCTGGTGGTCTATAGTGTTTTCTGCCTCTTCCAGTTTCCGATTAGCTTCTTCCAGAGCTAAACTTAATCTCATAGTCTCATCAGTTTCTACTGCCGGATGCTGCTCATCACCAAATTGACGTCGAAACAAGCTGAGCTTTGATGAACTGATACCCTACTGCCTGAGAAGTGCGCGTAATTACTCTAGCTCTGTGAATCCATCTGCGAGACGCATGATACGTAACTTGTCTTCCTTGGTAAACCTGCGACGTGTTTTCGACTCATGTACTAATGATGCCTCGTTGTCCTCTTGCCCGGTAGGGAAATTGGCAGCAGACAATGCTTCTTTCACTGGCTCCAACATGGTCAGCTCCCTTATGCCCCGAGTAAGTATGGATGGTCGATCGGTGATGTGTTACTCTAATATAGACTCAGAAAGTGCCCAGCTCGGATTAGTAGTTGATTTGAATACGGAAAGAGTTCCTGGCATTGTGCCGTTACCACCCACCAACCAGAGCCAGAGACCCTCACCACAACCTCTTCAATAAAGGGTAAGACTCGTTATACCAAACTGCTATGCCTTTGCCCCCATTTGCAGACGAGGGAGCCAGAATCTGCAACATCTCCTTGTAGGGTTGCGCATATCTTTTTCATTAATACAAGGAAGGAGATCCCTGATAAGAGAAGGAAAGATAAGGCTCAATCTTTTTAGCATCCCTTACCATGCGTAATGCACGACTTACGAGATGGTTGTGAATAGCCGCGATAATGCATGTCACTGAAGTACCAAGTTAAGAGCCAAAAGAACAGCTGCGTGGGCTAAACTCGACAGTCTTCCTACTGCTGTCGACGATTGAAAGATCCATGATTAATCGGAGTGAGATTGCGACACTCTTACCCTCCCTTAGCAAGCGCAGCACGCGCAGAGGTACCGAAGGTAGGGAAGTGGTGATGTGAACTTTGGTAGAAACTTCACCCCCGCCCTCTTCGTGGTGAGCGAAGTTATAATATATACAGGATACTAATCTCCACTACAACCTAACATGCTGCCCATTCCCAGAGGCCAGCAAGCCTCGTGGCAATATGTGCTGGTAGGTACCTGCTACTATTTTTCACATTATCAGCTTGCTGCTGCTTAACTTCTGCACTATGGCTGCTACAAACCTTGTCCCGTAGGTGCCGGCAAGTTGCTCAAGAGTTCTACCAGGCGGTATATCTCCTGTGTTTCGAATCTCACATAACATAGCGGAAGGATAAAGGGTGCATGTGACTTATTTGTCGTTACTCTCTCTCATTAGAAAGATGTAGAAGCTCGGACGGATCAGCGTGCTGTGCCACTTTGAGTAGAGTTAAATTGGAAAGCTTGCCTGACTCTATGGCACTTTTGGCATCCTTAGCTGCAGCTTTTACTTCATCAAATTTGCTGAATGTGAGACTCCGCAGTACAGGAATTGAGGAGTAGTGAGCGGCGGATTTTAGTGCGGAGATAAAACTTAACTGTGTTGGAATATACAGTTCTTTGGACATCGAGCGATTATTGAGGTACAGAACTCTTCTGGAATCAAATAATTTACACAAACACTGGCATACGCCTTCTATTTCGTGTATGGTATTGTCATCAAATTCTGAAGCATCTGCTTCTGCTATGAGACGGGATGTAATCTTCAGAATACGACTATCCGGATCATAATGTTTTACAGCTTTCGGAAGGTGTAAAAATAGCCAATCACCACTAATGATGTAGTTACTTATGAAACCACGCAAAGTTAGGAACAATGAGAAATATAGACGCCTGAAGATGTATTTAACTAGAGTCTGAACAAGCATTACCCGTATGACAGGTGTAAGGGATACATATTCGAGATCATCGAAGAGTGGACTATATCTTTCTACAAATTGGTCTTGCTGATCCGTCTCCTTTCGAAATGATCGTTTGCGAATAATACGGCGAATTTGTCTGATATTATACAACACACCTATAAAGGGTACCAAGACTCCAACAGCCAGACAAATCAAAGAATTCACCACAGGAATGTAAGGTATAAGGATTAAATCAATTATTATAGGAATAAGATAAACAGAAGACCATTGTTGATACATAAGTACAAATTTCTTATAGTAAATCTCTATATCGATCTCAAAAGTATTATTCATTTCCTCACAAAATTGGAGGAGTTCTGCATCTCTTAAACTATCCTCGGTCATTAGAATGTGCTCCCTTAATCATAATTCAGAGCATCTTGATGCTCCTAGATCTTTGTAAATTCTGTGCAGTATCCACAACTCATGCTATCTGTTATCTTTAAAGATGTCTGTTGGCTTTGTGGGTCGGAATAGTACACATCCGCTATTCATCTACACTCACTATAACCAAATATACACATTCGATGATATTTTCTCGCCTTATTGATCAGACTATTAAATCTTGCTTATGGTTCTTATTGAGTACAGAAAGACAATTCATAAAATACCTTTCCATAATTCGATTCATTTTCCAGCTCACAAACAATACAAATCTGATTAGTGCTATGAAAGATTGAATAAATACGATTTAATTCCTATACCTATGGACTCTATAACATAGTATGATGTGGAGAAAAATAACATGAATGGGCACCATTAACAATTCTCAAAGATTGGTGGCAAATGTCGAGTATAGTTAATAGTGCCTATCATTTCTGTAAATTGTCAAGGTGAATGCAATTAGGTAATCCTAGGGTAGTTTCAAAATCCACAAAACTCACTAACCAAAAAGGGGCGGTAATGCCC
>JAJZFJ010000141.1:10345-18460 GCA_021805395.1 bacterium | reverse complement strand
ATTTGAGGTAAGTTATACATATGCGGCTCTTTTCGTAGATTTATCGTCAACTTAATATACGCTAAAGAGCCGTTTAATTCCTCCTCATCCAGACTTTTGCAAAAGCCTCACTATTGTAATATTTTGGTTAGCAGAACTATGTTCTTAATAGGTAGATCTTAGAAGACTAGTATGTAGAGAGCAATTTGAGCGATATTAACGCAGTATCAAAGTGAATCCGTATGGAGCTGGTAGTCAGAGAAGAGGAAGCACCTAAACATATCATCTTAAGCTATATATACATCTGCTATAACGTTCAGGAAATTATGCATCTCTAATGAAGTAAATGGACAAGAAAAATCTATGTGTCCTGCATACTTGAATCCAGCAGGTTAACTTCCTGCTTCAAATAAGCGCTTCACTACTCTCACCTTCCATGTCTATATACTTATAGCATAAATTGCACGATATGCAGGTGGCGAGATTGCAGGTTATCAACATTTTACTGTTCCAGATGAGGAAAACACGGTAAGGATTCGTGCAAAGAGGACCCTGGTACCTCTGGAAACTCTCGAACATCTAATGGGTTAACCTGTCTCCAGGTTCACCTCTTCTAAAGTTCCCGGGTAAACTGGGACCAGATGTTTGAAGCCCTCTCAAGAACGTCATAGTGGTAGGAGTGGGAATTGCCCAAAACCTGGGAGTAATTGCAGCACACTCACGAAAGCTATTGGCATGGTTCTCAACAGGGCATTCACTATCAGCAGAACGGAAGCGTTATGCAGTTATCGGCGAGCTGCTGTTCAGAACTATCGCGGCAACCTCAGGCCATGCAATTCAAACCGCCTGCGTAAGGGTCATCAACGGATACTAAAGGAGAACCACTATGAAGACAGATAACACAACGAAGCTATTGTTAGCTTTTATTGGCAGCGCGATATGGTATGCAGGCTTTCAGGCCACTAACGGTTCAGATAAGGCGCATGCGGCTCCCGTAGTGCAAACTGAGGTGTCGGCCCCGGAGGCAGTCACGGCACATAGCTTCATTCTTACGGACAGCAAAGGAGATAAACGCGCGGAGCTCATGCTTGACAACTCTGGGGCACCAGTGCTCAACATGTATGACCCATCAGGAGTACCCAGGATATCTCTTGCAATCACGAAAGGGTCTCCACAGCTTTGCATCTATCACATGAACGGCAAGATAAGCTCAGATCTGTATTCAGCGGCTGGCATCTCATCCCTCACCCTCAACAACAGCCAGGGCATGCCTGGAGTGATGATCAATACGAATAAACAAGCCAGTCAGATCCTTCTGCTGGGATCAGATAATTTACCGCGGTTGACGATGGAAGCCTATCCCACTGGCTCAATGATTAATATGTTATCCGGTATGATGAAACCAATGTTAGCTCTGTATGCGCTTGATAAAGGGCTGGGAATGTCTGGTGTCGATACCAAGTCAGGCAATAATTTTAGTATAGGTATGAATAATGACATACCTGATTTAGGAATGACAAATCAGGGATCGAGGACAAAAATTGAGATGAAAGATAACAGTTATGGTCCCAATCTCATGCTGGGCAACACCCTGAACAAGACAGCGGTGTCACTGTCGAATATTAAAGGCGATCCAGCACTGAAGGTATTCAATGCTTCTGGGATCACTCGCGAGGCATGAGCTTGGCAGATGGCACACCATACCTTCATCAGTTCAACTCGCATGGGATTGCCATCTCCAAGAAGCCATAACTAAACATCAGGCATGCTGCTGAAATCATTCAGGAACTGATGATGCTTGGCTTGTGGCTTACCAGGCTCTTAGATCTGGTATTCACGGCAATTAGATATCTAAGATTGATGAGGCTGGTTAAAGCAAAACCAGCCTCTGGATTAGCAATGTACGAGCTATTGATATCACATAGTGTTCCCACGCTCATCACGGGAAATCATAGCCGCACTCACGTGAAGTTTCTCAGCCAAGGACTTTTGAGAGATATGTTGACTTATTCGTAGCTTGATTAAAAGTTTACCAAAACCCTTAAAATCAAATTCGGGAATATAACCCACAAGAAGAGTTTCATATTCAGATATTTCTGAAGTTAATTCATTGCGCAATATGAACAAATCATTCATGTTTCCGTGGAATGTGTCTCCAGAAAAATGGTTTTTAGAATATTCCTTTTCAGTGATTTCAATTACCTGATCAAGTTATTTTAATTTTTTCCTCGCGGATATATGTTCTCTACTATTTTTAATCATAATACATCGTCTCCTTATTAGGCTGGTATTAATGAGCCTATTCCCTTCGGTGTGCCATTCTTGTCTGTCTAAAGAAATCTGGGAATATCTATGGGGTACCAGGAACTCCTGTGCAAGTTAGCAGATGTCAGCAAAGTAATGATATTATGCATACCACACTCATTATAGAAGGATCGCGCCTGTTTATAAAGATAAATTGGATCAGATGTTAAAATTATGTTTTACTATGTTATACAGCATCTATAATGTCTCGAAGGTTGAAGCAGATGGAATGCTTTAATACCCATCTATGACTTGGAGTTCAACAAAATGGAATTACCAACGATGTACGCGATAGTGTCTGCACAAGAATGTTTAGAAAACTCTAATTCTGTATCAATTTAACATTCCATTAGTGCGAATAGTAATCAGTTTCAAGAGTACAAATGAAAGGGCAGTTTGCTGTTATTTCCCGTAGGTGCTTCAAACTTAGCTAGCTTAATATACATCGGGAACCATGTGAGTTTAATGGAAGCAAGTAACTGGGATAGCAAGGTGAGTGGCATGTGTCCAGGGAAACCATTGGCGGTACTGGGTTCGAACCAGTGACCTCTTCCGTGTCAAGGAAGCGCTCTACCACTGAGCCAACCGCCAAAACAGACAACTGAATTATACGCCACTTCACATCACTAGTCAAGCCGCTTTTGGATATCGGCAAGCTTGTCACGTGATATAATAGAAACACAAGGCAACAGAAAGCCAGTATTTTAACCTTAACATCAATTAGGAGTATCTCGCATGAATGACACCCTGCAGGGATGGTTATCAGACCAGATCAGCAGTCTAAAAGATCAGAACCTCTATAAACCTCTCGCCGTGATGGAATCTCCATCGGGGGCGAGGATTACAGTAAATGGCAAAGAGAACGTGATCAATCTGGCTTCGAATAACTACCTGGGTCTAGCCAACCACCCCCGATTGAAGCAGGCTGTTGTGGAAGCTGTAGAGAAATGGGGTGCGGGTGCTGGGGCGGTACGGCCTATTATTGGCACCATGCGTATCCATATGGATCTTGAGGAGCGACTGGCACAGTTTAAGCATGTAGAGGCAACTCTGGTTTTCCAATCGGGGTTTACAGCGAATGCAGGTGTAATTCCTACAATTACCGATGCAGAAGATGTTATTTTAACTGATGAGCTAAATCATGCCTCCATCATCGATGGTGTACGTCTCTCCAAGGCACAGCGCAAGATTTACAAGCATTGTGATATGACTTCGCTTGAAGAGGGGCTTAAGGCATCTGAAGGTGCCAGGAAGAGACTTATCATCACGGATGGCGTATTTAGTATGGATGGAGATGTGGCTCCGCTCGATAAGATTGTAGATCTTGCAAAACGTTATAATGCAGCTGTGATGGTGGATGATGCGCACGGGTCAGGTGTAATGGGTGAGGGCAGGGGAACGGCATACCATTTTGGAGTGCATCAGGAGATTGACATTCAGCTTGGTACCCTGTCCAAAGCTGTTGGAGTAATGGGAGGCTATATTGCAGGCAGCCGGGCACTAATCGACTGGCTCACCCAGCGGGCACGCCCATTCCTCTTCAGCACCGCTCAGCCACCCTCAGCAGTAGCAGCCATCATCGCTGCCATAGAGCTGATGGATAATGATTTGTCGTTCACTGAGCGATTATGGGCTAACACCAGATACTGGAAAGAGGGGCTGGCGAAAATCGGTTTCGATACCGGAGTGTCACAAACTCCCATCACCCCGGTTATGATAGGGGATGAAGGTAAAGCACTTGAGATGCAGCGAGCTCTTATGAATGAGGGAGTGCTGGCGCTGGCAATCGTTTACCCCACCGTGGGGTTAGGTAAAGCACGCATTCGTACAATGCCTTCAGCAATGCATACCCGAAGTGATCTCGATGATGCATTGGCGGCATTCAGAAATGCTGGCAAGAGTTGTGAATTACTGTAAATTTTACTAAAACCCGGTAAACTTACTGATAGGCTGGTAAAGCCTACAGCCAATAATATGCATGCAGGTGCACTGTTAGAAGAATTTTCGCTATGGCATGAAAATTGCAGGTAGTAATTATGATATCTATAACAGTTGTGCTTTGCAAGGCATTACATTACACAAATTAGGATTAACCGGCTTTAGCCGTGAGGGAGAAGATTGAGATTATGACCTCATATTCGTACGCAGAGACACCCGCCTCGTTTGGGGTGCGCGACGTGGTGGGGCTTGTGATAAGAAGATGGTGGATTGTTGCGATTATTTTATTACTGGCTTTGGCGCTGTCCTATGTAGGTTATAAACGAACAGCCAAAAGCTACACAGCAACTGCCCTCCTTCTGGTCACAACACCTCCAGATACAGGTGCTTACAATGAAGCATCAGCGGCAAGCCAGCCTGCCACAGAGTTAAGTATGCTTCAGACAGACACAATGGCGATTAAAACGCTTGATTACCTTAAGAACGAATCTCTGCAAAATGGAACTCCAAATAACTACTCCAATCTTGGGATAGATGATGTAACTGGCATGACCACTGTTACAAATCCAAAAGATACAAATTTAATTCAAATTAGTGTTGAGAATAAGGATCCCAAGCTTACAGCCGACCTGGCAAATGCTACTTGCAAGGCATTCATTCAGTGGAACACCAGTATTTTAAACCATGCATTAGACCAACAGGTTTTCCAGGAAGAGAATCAGCTAAAATTAGCTCATAAGAAAGAGATCGAGGCTGCTTCCAGATTAGAGGCGTTCAAACTGGCACATCACATGGCTTCACTCGATTCCGAGCAGAGCCTGCTACTCTCTCAGTACGAAAGTGATGTAAACCAGTTAAACAATCTGAATGTACAGATTGCCAATCAGCAGAGTTTGGTGAATTCACTACAGCAGCAGTTAAAACAGGAGAACTCTACAGTTCTTAAAACCAAAAGCTTCAGGGACCTCAGTGCCAGTGATACCCTTTATGCAGAACTGCAGACTGCAGAACAGCAGTACCAGCAAGACCTATTGAGATTCAAGCCTACATTTCAGTCGATGGTAGATGAAAAAACGCACATAGATCAACTGCGTCGAGAGTATCAGGCAGCCGCCACAGCTGCAATCAATGATCCGGTACCGACCGCAACAGAACAGAATTCACTTCAACTATCATACACAGATGCAACGCAACGGTTAGTGAGTTTGCAGAAACAGTATGCTGTGGTTGCTCAGCAAAGAGATGCGTATGCAGTGCAAAAAAACGCACTCCCACCAATCCAGATGGAATATGGCCAGCTAAAAAGCGATTCTAATCTTGCGGAGAATGTATATCAGCGTACCCAAGCTCAGCTTACCAATACACAGGTGAACATGCCCAACGTACACCCAAATGTGGAAGTTGCACAGGTAGCAGATATTCCAACTACTCCTTCCTACCCAATCGAGAAAACCTATCTACTGTTTGGTGGAGGTATAGGTCTGGTACTTGGAATAGCCACAGTTGTACTTCTTGAACAGACTGACCAGAGACTGCGTACCACCGGCAAAGCACGAGAGGTTCTTCCTGGTGCAGTCATCGGAGCGCTGCCTAAAGTTTCAGAAAACCATATCCGTCAGCTGCTGCAGGGTGGCAGCACCGGTCGTACCGCGGAGTCGTACAGTCTAGCCCGTGCCAATCTATCGCTTGCCTTACGTAATATGGGACAGGGATGTCAGGTGGTGCTGGTAACCAGTGCTCTGGCTGGAGAAGGTAAATCGGTGACAGCTGCTGCACTTGCCCGCAGTTCGGCGAGAGCAGGTAAGCGGGTAGTGCTGGTGGAAGCAGACATGCGCCGCCCAAGTATGAATAATATGTTCAGAACCAGTGAGCCCACAGGGTTAGCGGATGTTCTGGAAGGTGCCATGTCACTGGATGATGCCCTTGTTGGTTCCGATCAGGATAACCTGACACTGCTCTACAGTGGAACACCAACGATGAATCCATCTGATCTTATCGCCCGTCCAGAAATGGCAGAGGTGCTGGAAGTACTGAGAAGAGAAGCAGACATCGTGTTTGTGGACTCTCCTCCATGCTCTCTGGTCGCAGATGCTCTGGTGCTTGCGCCAATGGCAGATTGTATCCTGCAGGTGGTGAGTTTGGATATGGCAGATCAGCCTTCAACACTGGAGACCACTGCTGCACTGAAAGCTGCAGAGCCTCGTACAATGGTCTATTTTGTGAATAGATCAACTGACGAACCGAATCAGGCATACTCATCTTACTATACCAAGAATGTCCCGAAGGCAACTGAGGCAGTGAATAAAAATCTCAAAGTACTTCAGGCCGGTAAAGATGAGAATTCAAAGTCAGATAATTAATTCCGTGGTTTGTTTAGTCCATGGCCTGTAAACTAGGCCATGGAGGGAGAAAGATAGAATGAAGATATTTGTCTCTAGCTTATTCGTGGGATTGTCATTAACTTTCCTTAGCACCACAGTTACATTAGGATCACCGGTGCTTCAGGCTACCACATCAACTACACCTTCCAGCCCGAATACACTTCCAACACCTACTGGCCCAAACACATTGCCACCTTCCAGTCTCGCGTCCATTGGGCTGTATGAGCTGGGACCAGGGGATGTAATCAGTGTGAATACACTTTTAAATCCAGAATTCGCGGTGCCTTCTCTTGTTGTACCTCCAGATGGGTATGTGCAGTTCAAGTCTCTCACTCAAGATGGAAAGCCAAAAGAGATCAATCTAATTGGTCTTACTACCACACAGCTTGCTACCACCCTGAATGATGAGTATGGACGAAATGTACTCCAAACTCCAGATTTCACAGTCACACTCATTCAAAAGAGAAGTTCTCAGCCTATATCGGTTTTTGGTGCCCTTGCAGGCAGTGTGCAGCTCGAACCGGGCTTGAGGGTGATCGATGCACTCGCTCGAATTGGAGGCAATGAACAGGATGCAGATATGCATAACATCACAGTCACCCATACAAACGGTCAGTCCGTAACACTCGACCTTTCACACCCTGAAACCAAAGGTGATTCTGCCGAGAATATTGCGCTCACTGAAGGGGATACCATCTACGTTCCACTGCGCCATGAGATGGTGGCAGTTACTGGTGAGGTTACAGATCCAGGTGCATACCCATTCGTGAATCACATGACAGTAATGGATGCCATTGGCAAAGCTGGCAATCTCCTCACTCAGAAGGCAGATCTTGCTAATGCTACTCTTACGCGAGATGGCAAAACAACTACCCTTGATCTCTATGGGTTGTATCACGAGAACAAGCTTGTCAATAATATCTCCCTGCAGCCCGGAGACAGTATTTACATTCCGAAGATAGTAAACAGAGTATATATTCTTGGCGATGTATCACGAATGGGCTGGTATGAGCTGAAACCTGGCGACAGATTACTGGATGCCTTAACGAATGCTGGCTTGCCTCAGGATGCTGAGATAAACAAGATTAGAGTTATTACTGTAAGTCCAAACAAAATGGAATACAGCAGGCAGATCTGTAACCTGAAAACCATTATCTACGGCACAGGTCAGGGCAAGGAAGCACTTAAGAATAACATCCTGCTCAAACCTGGAATGGTCATATTCGTACCACAGCATGGTCAGAAGTTCGGGATTAACAGCCTGTTTACTCTTATGAGTGGTGTTAATCTTATAGATGGTGCCGCCAGACTCGTAACCGGGCAGTACTAAGCTAGACAGAATGTGGGGGCAGCAATCTGCAACCCCCACATTCAGATTACACTACTATGAAAACAGCCATTGTACACGACTTTCTGATGCAGATGGGAGGTGCGGAAAAAGTGGTGGAAGACCTCCATGCACTTTTTCCAGATGCACCGGTCTATACATCCGCATACGATCCAGACTTGATGC
>JAJZFJ010000141.1:1198-10335 GCA_021805395.1 bacterium | reverse complement strand
ATGGGACATTAGAACCAGTTTCCTACAGAAGCTGCCAGCTAAAAAGATCACACACCGCCTTGCTCTACCGTTTTATCCTCTTGCATTCGAGCAGTTCGATTTAAGTGAATATGATCTTGTCATCAGCTCTTCGTCTGCCTTTGCAAAAGGTGTGATTACTCGACCTGATGCAGTACATATCTGCTACACGCATACCCCCATGCGCTATGGCTGGAGTTCGCAGGCATATCTCGAAAGAGAGAGTATGCATCCAGTCTTGCGCACTTTGATAGCACCGACGCTTCATAAACTTAGAAACTGGGATGTAATTGCCAGCATGCGTGTAGACAGACATATTGCTAACTCTGGCATAGTGGCCAAACGAATAGCTAAGTACTACAGAAGAGATTGTGATATCGTCTATCCCCCGGTGGAAACTCACAGATTTAATATATCAGAACAAATTGGTGATTACTATTTGATAGTTGCCAGGTTTGCGCCGTATAAAAGATTAGATCTTGCAATTAAAGCTTGCAATAAATTGAATAGAAAGCTAATTGTGGCAGGCAGCGGACGTCAAGAGCAAGATTTACGTGCAATGGCAGGTCCAACTGTGGAGTTTAGGGGACGAGTATCCGATAATGCTCTGTGTAAACTGATGGCAGAATGTAAAGCATACCTCATGCCTGGCCAGGAGGATTTTGGAATCACTCCAGTTGAGGTGAACGCATGCGGACGTCCAGTAATTGCCTACGGAGCTGGCGGCGCTCTTGATTCTCAAATTGATGGAGTCACAGGAGTTCTGTTTTACGAGCAAACAGAGGATAGTCTTGCAGAGGCTGTCCTAAAATCGGAAACGATTACATTTTCTCCGCAGCGCATTAGAGAACACTCTTTGAAGTTTGATACCAGTGTATTTCAGAAGGAGATCCTTCGCATAATTGCGGAGCAGCAATCAGCCGGGATGATCTCACAAACTGACAAGAACTTAGAATTGATGATATAGGACTTATTAATGAGCATAACTGAAACAGAGGCGTATCCAGTCCCAGCCATCCAGCGTGAACCTGCAAATCAGGAGAGTATCAGAGAAGTACTTTACTCAGTTCTCAATGATCTCAAGTCATGGCCAAAACATGTTTGGGTTGCAGTTACACTCGTAATTCTATTCTATATTCCAAATTTCATGGAATCGGTGCCATATCAGTGGGCAAATGAGATGTATTCATTTGGCCTCCTCATTGTGCCACTGGTGATAGGTCTGCTCATACTTATGCGAAATGAGTTGAGAGGCTTGCCGCTAGAGCCCGATAAGTTAGGGGTATGGGTGATTCTGTTTGGTGTATTCGTCGAAGAGATAGGCTGGTACCTTCATATCCGGTTCTTGGCTATGGGAAGTCTGGTGCCAGTAGTTGCTGGATGCATCCTGCTGCTGGCTGGTCGCAAAGTACTTAAGACCATCTGGTTTCCTGTTGCATTTCTCATATTTGCATCACCATTCCCAGAGCCTTTACTGAATCCTATCGATCTGCATGCTCAAACCCTCAGTACCATTGGCGCACAATGGATGGGTACATTTGTTGGGCTCCCAATCGTCCGGGAAGGGAATGTTTTACAGGTTCCTGGAATGTCTTTAGATGTTGCTGAGGCGTGCAGCGGTTTTCAGAAGCTTACTGCATTCTTCTGTTTTGCAATCCTGTATGGCTGGCTGTATGCTCTGCCAGGGAGAAAGTGGCTGCTTCTCATTTTAATGAGCGCTCCGATTGCCATGATCGCGAATGTCATCCGTATTACAGCGCTTGCGATATTAGCTGCCAACTATGGCAAGGGAACAGAAGCAGTCGCTCATGAGTATGCCGACTATTTTGTAATTATACTTTCGGGTTCTCTATTTATTTGGCTTGGGAGGTACATTGGATGCGAAACAACACGTTTCTAAGTGGCTTCTGCTGTTCCGTTCTTTGTGTGGGTATTGTTGCACAGCATGCTTTACCCAGGCTGCCATTTGCCCATCCAACGCCCTTGCCAGTAATGAGCTTTCCTACCAAAGTAGGCGACTGGACAGCAGGCAAGAATCTTCCTCAGGACCCCGAAGTGATGAAGATTTTGAGTACGGCTACCATAATGTCGCGTAACTACAAAAACAAGGTCGGGCAGGAAATCAACCTAACACTAATTACCGGTACAGAGTATTCCGATTTCCACTCACCTCTGGCATGTTTCCCTGCACACGGATTTGCCCTATCCAACCAGGTAACATGGCCCATTTATGGTCAGCAAGTCCATTTCATGACGGCTTCACTCGAAGGCAGCTCCGAGGATTTCTGCTATTTCATCCCTGGCGGTATGGCACCGGGAGGTGTAATGGGTGGTTCTGCAAGTCACCTGCTAGCACTTAGCAGCCTTATCACAGGGCATGAGGGTGGTTCTGTAGTGGTTAGACTTACTACTGCCGATAATCCTGGTAGTAAGACTTTGATCAAGAGGTTTATCGGTCTCATAATGCCAGACATCAACCAGTTAATCGCCGAAGGAAAAAAGAAGAAGTGACATTAGCAACTCAAGATATTGAAGAGAAGCCATTAACTACCATACTACCTGGTGGAAAAATAAGCACGCTAAATTTCAAGGAAATCTGGCTGTTTAGAGATCTGCTGTTCACTCTCTCTCAAAGAGATGTGAAGCTTAGATACCGACAGACAGCTCTAGGTGCAGTATGGGTTATTCTTCAGCCTTTATTAGCAGCGGGAATTATGACCGTTGTGTTTAGTCTCCTCGCTGGTTTAAAGGCCCCCGGTAGAGTACCCTATATTTTGATTACCCTCACAGGAGGAGTATGTTGGGGGCTTTTCAATAACATTCTTGGTAGATCTAGTACATGTATGGTATCAAATGCTGCACTCGTTTCCAAAGTGTATTTTCCCCGCATGATACTCCCATGTTCAACTGTAATTTCCTCTATGGTTGACTTGTTAGTGTCCAGTATTATGATAATAACTTTCATGTTTATATATCATATTGGTCCAAACTGGGGGCTACTGTTATTACCGCTATGGCTTTTAATCTTTGCGATGTTAGCACTTGGATTTGGATTGTGGGCATCGGCACTCATGGTTTCCTATAGGGATGTTCAATATGTTGTTCCAGTAATGATGACTCTGCTAATGTATGCCAGCCCAGTGAACTATACTGTTCAGATGGTTCAGCAAAAACATTCTGAGAAGCTTCTGCTATTTTTTCAGGTTAATCCATTAACCGAGTTACTAGAGGCTTGCAGGTGGTCTATTTTGGGAGTCGGGCATTTGAATTTCGGTTTGCTTCTCTACTCTTGCGTTTGGGCAGTTGGCGCTCTCATTTTTGGTTCATATACCTTCAAGAAAATGGAACGCAAGTTTGCCGATGTCATCTAAGCGCAAAGGTATAGTGCTCGCTGGGGGGAGTGGTACAAGACTCTACCCAGCGACAATTGCAGTATCCAAACAGCTGCTGCCTGTATACGACAAGCCGATGATATACTATCCATTGTCGATACTCATCCTGGCTGGCATCCAGGATATTCTCCTCATCTCTACACCTCAAGATCTGCCACTGTTTCAATCCCTTCTGAAAGATGGATCCCATTTTGGGGTAAATATGCAGTATGCAGAACAGGCAAAACCAGATGGTTTGGCACAGGCATTCATTATAGGTGAGAGCTTCCTGCAGGATTCGCCAGCAACTCTTGTCCTGGGTGATAACCTGTTTTATGGTCATGGATTGCCAGAGCTACTCAGACCTGCCGGGGAACGCCAGGAGGGTGCTACAGTTTTCGGCTATCGGGTGAGAGATCCTGAACGCTATGGTGTGATGGAGCTGGGTGAAGATGGCAAAGTTGTAGGAATTGTTGAGAAACCTTCCAAACCTAAATCGAACTATGCTGTAGTGGGTCTGTACTACTACGATTCAAATGTCTGTCAGATGGCTAAGACCCTTCGCCCCTCTCAGCGAGGTGAGTACGAGATAACCGATCTCAATAACCTATATCTACAGCAAAACACGCTTTATGCTGAACTGATGGGTAGAGGTTTTGCGTGGCTGGATACTGGTACCCACGATTCTCTCATTGAAGCATCCTGTTTCATACAAGCCATAGAGCAGAGGCAGGGCCTTAAAGTTGCCTGTCTGGAAGAGATCGCCTGGCAAATGGGCTACATCTCGGATGAACAGATTGAGAAGGCTGCACACTCAATGAGGAATACCGGATATGGGCAGCACCTAATGAATATCCTGTCTCAAAAAACAAAATAAAAACATCCATTCTGTTCAGTCTGCTTTTATAAAGACGGACATTCCATTTCTATTATAATTAACTGACAGTAGATTCCCCTCTTATCTACGCATTGTAAGCCTCCAAAATATACACTTTCGTACATTTTAGGTTATATTATGAGTTAAGAAACCTGTATCATGAGGAGAAGAATGAAGTCTCAACTACCCGGCGTGATCATTCGATCAATTAGCAGTCATACCGACTCAAGGGGATGGCTCACAGAGCTTTTTCGTGAGGATGAGTTACCAGAGGGGTTTAATCCTGCGATGGGATACATCTCCCTTACACACTCCGGGATAGCACGTGGTCCTCACGAACATAAAGACCAGACAGACCTGTTTGTATTTCTTTCTGGCACATTCGAAGTCACATTATGGGAGAATAGGGATGGCTTGCCCAAGATAAAGGAGACATTCACAGTTGGTGAAGCCAGTCCAAGTGTGATAATTGTTCCTCCCGGTGTGGTTCATGCCTACAGAAATGTGAGCAGTTCAGATGCAACTGTTCTTAACTTCCCTAACAGGCTGTATGCAGGCTGGGGAAAGAAAGAGCCGGTGGATGAGATTAGACACGAGGATGAAGAATCGGAGTTTAAGCTTTGAACACTATTTTGGTGACTGGCTCTGCAGGATTTATTGGCAGCAACTACTGTAGGTATCTGTTAAAAAACTATCCAGACTGTATAGTAGTCGGTCTAGATGCTCTTACATATGCAGGAAATCTATCTACGATGCAGGATCTTCAGCTAACGGGAAGATTCAGGTTTTACCCGGGACGCATACAGGACGATTGCGTGGTTGCAGGCATTATCCAGTCTGAAAAAGTAGAGGCAATCGTAAATTTTGCTGCAGAAAGCCATAATGACCGCTCGCTAATGGATGCATCAAGCTTCATTCAAACAGATGTAACGGGTGTCGCCGTTCTGTTGGAAGCCACCCGGAAATTTCAACTTAAGCGGATGCTTCATGTATCAACAGATGAAGTGTATGGTTCAGTGGATGATGGCAGGTTTACAGAACAGACGCCTATAGCTCCCAACACTCCGTACTCTGCAAGCAAGGCAGGAGGAGACCTTCAGGCAAGAGCACATCATATAGCTTATGGCACACCTGTTGTAGTCACACGGTGTGGCAATAATTTCGGACCGTTTCAATATCCTGAGAAGCTTTTGCCATTTTTTATTAGCCGGTTGATTGATCACAAGAAAGTACCGCTCTACGGCGATGGAAGCCAGGTGAGAGACTGGGTATACGTGGAAGATCATTGTGGTGGTATCGATCATGCACTTCGCCATGGTAATCCAGGAGAAGTTTATAACATCGGAAGCGATGCCGAATGCACTAACCTGGAGATAACGCACATGCTCCTATCTCTATTGAACCGGCCTGAAAGTTTAATTCGTTCGATAGAAGACCCACGAGGTGGTGCACACGACAGGCGTTATAGTATAGATGCTTCCAAGCTGAAGGCGATGGGATGGAGTCCTGCTCATGCATTCAGCTCAGCACTCGAAAGTACTGTCCGCTGGTATCTTGAGAACGAATGGTGGTGGAGAGAGATAACATCCAAGCCGGATTACCTCTCATTTATCAAAAACTATTATGGTCGCTATCTTCAGTCTGATCTTTGAGTTTGCCTGTTTGATGTATGGACATTAAAAAGAAGAGCCAGATGGCTCTTCTTTTTTTTACATTCGGTGTAATTGATATTAACCGTGGTTAATTTTTATATGAAGTATGGTATATATATTATTGTAGCAATGATGAATGATGGAGAATGTTATGACTTCCCCTTCCATTGAGGATTACTTGAAAGCAATTTTTAAGGTGCAACAGGATAGTGGTCATGTATCCACCCAGGACCTGTCATTAAAGCTGGGAGTTAGTCCATCGGCCATTAGCAAGATGCTGCATCGTTTAGCCGAACTGAAGCTGGCATCCCACACACCTTATCATGGTGTTGTTCTCACATCCAATGGAACCGCAATGGCTCTGGAAATCATTCGACACCACCGATTATTAGAGCGGTATCTGGTACAGGCTTTGGGATACGAGTGGGATACTGTCCATGATGAGGCAGAGCGGTTAGAGCATCATATCAGCGAGGAGTTTGAAGACAGGATTGACGTGCTTCTTGGCTATCCAACCACTTGTCCACACGGTGATCCAATTCCAAAACGCGACGGAACCATGCCAAGTACTTCGCATACCACGCTCGCACAACAGTCATCAGGTTCGTTGACTATAACCAGGGTGGACGACGGTGATTCAGCCCTGCTGCGACATTTTAAGGAGCTTGGTTTGCTTCCAGGAACATCTATCCATCTGGAAGAGATTGAGCCGTTCGGTGGTGCCTATGTGGTAAGGGTGGGTGACAGGCAGGTTAGAGTTGCACCTGGTGCAGCTTCCCAAATCTATGTTTTAACGGAGGTTATATGAGCGCTTTAGACGCAATAGAGCCGGAACTACCGGAAGGCGCCGATCGCACTCGTAGCTTGTCTAATGTGCACCGCAGCATCCCTGTCTCATCGAGCAGGTTTTTCATCAGGCGCTTGCTGGCATTTATCGGCCCGGGATACCTTGTGGCAGTTGGTTATATGGATCCTGGCAACTGGGCAACCGACATTGCAGGAGGTGCTCAATTTGCATACTTGCTGCTGTCAGTTGTTGTGATAGCCAGCCTGCTTGCAATCTATTTGCAGTCACTAGCCGCTCAGTTGGGGATCGCGACAGGTAAGGATCTGGCACAACTCTGTGCATCATCGTATAAGCCATCAGTACGAATATTCCTTTGGCTATCGGCAGAAGTAGCTATAGTCGCCTGCGATTTGGCGGAAGTACTTGGGGCGGCTATTGCTTTCAACCTTCTTTTTCATATTCCGCTGATTATTGGGGTGCTGATAACAGCACTGGATGTGCTCTTAGTGCTGGCTTTGCAGCACAAGGGTTTTCGATGGATTGAGATGCTTGTCATCTCGCTCATTGTAACCATGACAGTTATTTTCATCATTCTTATCTCAATGTCCAGTCCGCAATGGGCAGATGTGTTCAAGGGATGCATCCCGTCTCCACTTATTCTTACACATGCTGCAATGCTTACCGTTGCACTCGGAATACTTGGGGCTACAGTAATGCCACATAATCTGTACCTCCACTCTGCAATTATTCAGACACGCAGATTTGGTTCTACGTTTGCTGAAAAAAAGGAAGCGATTAAGCTGGCTATCATCGATAATGCTGTGGCGTTATCCATCGCTCTTTTTGTGAATGCAGCAATCCTGATTGTGGCTGCCGCAACTTTTTATGTTCACCACCAAAGAAGTGTGGGAGATATACAAACCGCATTCGAACTTCTTACACCAATTTTAGGAACAACCCTTGCGGTGCCCTTATTTGCCGTTGCCTTACTGGCATCGGGTCAAAATTCAACGCTTACTGGCACGCTTGCAGGGCAGGTGATTATGGAGGGATTCACTAGCTTTCGTATACAGCCATGGTTACGAAGGATGATTTCCCGAATGCTGGCTATTGTTCCTGCTGCCATTATTATCTGGATAGAGGGCAACAAGGGCATAAACAGCTTAATGATCTGGAGTCAGGTTATACTCTCAATCCAGCTTCCTATGGCTGTAATTCCTCTTGTACAGTTTACTGCGGACAGGAAAAAGATGGGTGGTCACCACGTCTCCCGCCCAGTTATGATTCTTGGATGGTTTAGCGCGATAACGATTCTAGTTCTAAATGTATATCTGGTTGGGATAAGTTTATAATATATTCTTTTATAAGTAAATCACTTGGAATAGCCGTGAGTACACCACAAATGCATAGTGCATGAGATCATGTTGGGTCACACAGATTAATCGTTGAAACCTGAATTCTGTAAACGAAGTATCTAATGGAGACATTCGAAATATATTCATTGGAGAAACAAATGGACTTTAAAGTAGTTGGTGATGCTATGCCATGTGTGGTTTGTCAGTTGAATATGGGTGAAGAGGTGCAGGCTGAAGCTGGATCACTAATGTACATGACTGAAGGCATTGAGCTGAATACACAAATGACTGGCGGTCTATTCGCAGGCGTGAAGAGAATGCTTTCTGGTGCAACGCTTTTCCTTACTCATTTTAAATGCCATGCCCATAGCGGACAGGTGGCATTCACAAGTCACTACCCGGCTCATGTTCGTGAACTGCATCTGAATGGAGATGCCTGGTTATGCATTCAGGAATCTTTTCTATTTTCTACCACCGGGGTTGAGATTCAGCCTGCATTTACACAGAAATTTGGTTTTGGGATATTTAGTGGAACAGGCTTTATTCTTCAGAGACTGGGTGGTCATGGGGTTGCATATATCCATGGAGGTGGTAATTTAATGGATATAGATTTACAACCCGGGCAGCACCTGAGTGTGGAGGCTGGCTCAATAGTAGCGTTTCAGGAAAGCGTTCAATACAATATACAACTTGTGAGAGGATTGAAGAATTCGCTCTTTGGTGGAGATGGAATATACCTCTGCTCGCTGGTTGGTCCGGGTAGAGTAACTATCTCGACGTTACCGTTTTCTAAGCTTGCAGGTGCCATCCTTGCAAAGGCAAACAATCAGCAAACTGCAAACAACATTAACAATATCAATTTTTGAGTATGAATGTGTCTCACATTATCATTTTCATGCTACATATCGGCTGACTTATACGTCTATAATCTAGTACCACTATCAAGACGCACTATTCCTAATCTCAAGGAGACATATTTCATGCTGATCAAAACATACTTAAGGTATGCCATTTTCCTTCTAGCACTGTGTGCTTTTAACACCACAGGTCCAAAGCAGGCGAATGCTACCCCTGCAT
>JAJZFJ010000141.1:0-1188 GCA_021805395.1 bacterium | reverse complement strand
TACTGCCACGTAGTACCAGGCGGCCCCCGAAACTTCAGAGGAATGTACTATGCCAGTCATGGTTTCTCCTTCGCTGATTTTGATAATGTTGCTGAAGCTAAGCTTGCAGGAGTTTCCCCAGATGCCATGGCAGGAGACGCAAGCCCGGTTAATACAGACTATCCAAATGTGGAAGTACCTGCTGTTCTAAACTTCACCATGAAGGACATTGATGGGAAGCCAATTAATCTCGCCAGATACTATGGCGATGTAATCATGATAGTGAATACAGCATCACTTTGTGGGAACACCCCACAATATGCGCAGTTGGAAGCACTCTATCAAAAATATAAAGACAAGGGATTTGTAGTCCTTGCTTTTCCTGAAGACGATTTCTTAAACCAGGAGCCAGGTGATAATCTGCAGATCAAACAGTTCTGTACTGGCAAATACCATGTGACTTTCCCTCTATTTTCCAAGATTGATGTGAAAGGACCAAACATCGCTCCACTCTACAAATACCTCACCACCCTGCCAAAGTTTGGAGGTCCTATAGACTGGAATTTTGCGAAATATATTGTCTCAAGGGCAGGAGTGGTAGTTGCTCGCTACAAGGCAGGGGAAAAACCTAACACCCCAGAGATACTTGCCGCCATCAAAACTCAGCTGGATGCACCTGCACCACCTGCACTGAAATAATAGTATCTGCTGGTGACCACAAACCTCCGACTCATTTGAGTTGGAGGTTTTTATTTTGGATCATCTAACTGCAATATACCTGTTTCATTTTTTTTCAATAAGGTCTTCAGCAGTGCAACGATACAATACTGGATTGCGTGACCGAACTTATCTCATTGATGGATAGTGATATGTCATGTATTCACTCGCCAGCTTTGCCTTCAATACCCATTTGAAGATATCTTAGATGTATCTTCTTCTCCCACAAAAGTAGCTGCAGATTAAGATGCCAGATTACAGGTATAAGTTCTCGCTCTGGATTGTATATTTTGCGTAAGCATATCATCTGCACAATCTATTACTTTCCCGATTTTGAGAGACGTGGAGTGTGTTTTACCATCCAGCAAACTCCTGGAGAGAGCGAATACACATCAATGAGGAGTGTTGTACCATAAGTGGATATAAAGACAGGGTTGGTATTGTCGCAACTTCCCATTTATGAGCCGTATCCCATGATTGGTAGGGTGTAAC
>JAJZFJ010000158.1 GCA_021805395.1 bacterium | reverse complement strand
TTGTGGACACGGTGTATATATAGAAGTTATTGCACCTACACAAAGCGAGGTTCAAGGTCCTCCAAATAACGCAAGTGTAGTAATTCGGCTGAGCTATGGAGAGACCAGTTTTTTGTTAATGGGAGATGCAGAAGAGCCGGAAGAGCAGTCTCTTTTGAGTTCAGGCTACCCTCTTGATTGTACAGTTCTTAAAGTTGGCCACCATGGGAGTAATACCTCCAGTTGTCCTCAATTCCTCCTGTCAGCTAAGCCACAGTTTGCAATTGTATCGGTAGGTGCACATAATATCTATGGGCATCCTTCTCCTGATGTTATGCAGCGACTGTATGGAGAAATCCCCCATGTGTATCGTACAGATCAAAATGGCGCAGTAACATGTCTTTCCAATGGAGCAGATGTGGCATGTTCGCCAATTGTTAGGGGCGCTGGCAATTAAGAAATGAGAGGGACTAAACTTTCCATTATCTACCATTCCATTGGGTACAAATGAATGGGTTCAAGAACGATACATCGGTATGTATGTTAAATCAGATGAGTTGATAGCGCTGTAAGTAGAACCAAAGAATATAGACTTCTACTGTTTAATTTTGGGTTCTAATATAAAGAATTCAATTGAACAAACATGTGGAAAGCAGCTAGGAGTGAAGTAATATAGGGATATTTTATCTAGCGATAAATCTACCAGCTTGTTAGATGCATCCTAGAACATGTACAATAACAAAGCCACCTTCCGGGGCGTCTGACTATAGTTATCTAATTTTAAGGAGATGAGAGCTTGAAGTTTACTGATGGCAACTGGATGATGCGTTCTGGGGTTCATGCACACTATCCTGCGGAGGCGTATGAGGTTGTCTGTACCGATGAAGAGCTTTTAATTCATGCTCCAACTAAGCGAATTAATAGTAGAGGAGACACACTGGACGGCCCACTGCTTACAATCCGGTTATCCTCACCTTTGGAGGATATCATCCGGGTACAGATATCTCATTTTTCGGGCTTGAAAGATATTAAAGCGAAATTTCCTCTTTTACTAAATGATAAAAGCGTGATTTCCTGGGATAATGAAGATTCTGTAGGAATAGAGAGTGGATCACTTAAAGCAGCCGTGAGCAGCAAAAACGGATGGGGTTTGGATTTTGAGGCAAACGGTAAAGTAATCACTCGAAGCGCATCACGTGGGATAGGGTATATACGTGTAGACGGGGAAGGCACTTATGTTCACGAGCAGTTGTCATTGGGTGTTGGAGAACTCGTATATGGACTGGGTGAAAGGTTCACAGCATTCAATAAAAATGGTCAGGTGGTAGAAATCTGGAATAAAGACGGGGGTACAGGCTCTGACCAGGCATACAAGAATGTACCTTTCTATCTCACAAACAAAGGCTATGGAGTTTTCATAAACGAGACAGGTGCAGTCTCCCTTGAGGTGGCATCCGAGAAAGTCTCAAGAGTGCAGTTTAGTGTACCTGGGCAGAGCTTGGATTATTTCCTGATATATGGCCCTACTCCTGCTGAAGTTCTGAAAAAGTATACTGCACTCACAGGACGCCCTTCACTCCCTGCTGCATGGTCATTTGGCTTATGGCTAACAACATCATTTACTACTCCTTATGATGAAGCCACTTGCACCAGTTTCATTAAGGGTATGGAAGAGCGAGATCTCCCACTTCACGTATTTCACTTCGACTGTTTCTGGATGCGGGAGTTCCACTGGTGTGACTTTAAGTGGGATCCCCGGACTTTTCCGGATCCACCAGCGATGCTTCAGAGACTTCATGAGCGTGGTCTTAAAATCTCGGTCTGGATAAACCCCTACATCGCTCAGCTTTCTGAACTTTTCAAAGAGGGAGTTGAGGGTGGTTATCTGCTGAAAAACAAAGATGGCAGTGTATGGCAAACCGACCAGTGGCAGGCAGGAATGGGTATTGTGGATTTCACCAACCCTGCAGCTTGTGAGTGGTACGCCTCCAAATTACGCGCATTGGTAGCGATGGGTGTTGATAGTTTTAAGACTGATTTTGGCGAGCGTATCCCTACAGATGTCGAATGGTTCGATGGTTCAGCTGGTGAGGGAATGCATAACTTCTACCCATACCTTTATAATAAAACTGTATTTGATGTGTTGTCTGAAACCAGAGGAAGTGGTGAGGCTGTGCTTTTCGCACGCTCTGCTACTGCGGGTGGTCAGCAGTTTCCCGTGCACTGGGGAGGAGACTGTTATTCCAGTTTCGAATCGATGGCTGAGAGTTTGCGAGGTGGTCTTTCGCTGTGCTTATCAGGCTTTGGTTTCTGGAGTCATGATATTGGCGGCTTCGAAGGAACTCCTCCTTTCGAGGTGTATAAGCGATGGATTGCGTTCGGCCTGCTTTCTACTCACAGCCGGCTTCATGGCAGCTCTTCATACCGTGTTCCATGGTTGTTCGATGAGGAGGCTGTTGATACATTGCGTTTCTTCACCCGGTTGAAATGTTCTCTTATGCCAACCCTGTTCGGCGGTGCGTGTGAAGTTGTGGAGTCTGGGTTGCCACTTATGCGTGCGATGATGCTGGAATTCCCTGAGGATATTGCATGTGAAACCTTAGATCGACAATACATGTTGGGAAGTTCACTACTAGTAGCTCCGGTATTTAGTGACACTGGTGACGTGAATTACTATTTACCCTCTGGTAAATGGACAAACTTCATAAACGGTGAGGTTAAGCAAGGTCCAGGCTGGCACCACGAAACTCATGGTTTCCTGAGTATTCCACTAATGGTACGTCCCGGCTCAATTATAGCCGTTGGAAAAAATCATTCGAGACCAGACTATGACTTTGCAGATGCTGTAACGCTTCAACTGTATGAGCTAGAGGATGGTGCATCTGCAGAGATATCAGTTCCCGATCTATCAGGAAGACCTTCATTGAAAGCTCGCGCTAAACATGAAAATGGTACAGTTACGGTGAAAGTAGAGAGTGATTATCAAAACTGGAGCCTTCTGTTAGTAGGCATCTTCAAAGTGGATAGTGTTGAAAACGGCACAGAAGAACAGCATGAAAGAGGCGTACTGTTGAGACCGTTTGCAGGGAGCCAGGAAGTCATTGCCAGACTCATGTAGTTTACCACTATGGCGATACCATGCAGTTTAATCCGAACTGGTGAAGAACTGTAATTTGCATTCCCTCTTCCAGTAAGTTTGCAATATGCTGGAAGAGGTCTGCCAAATTTGGAAACAGAGTCATCAACTCACATGATGTTCAGATTTCCGCTGTGGATATTTCTTTGCAAAAACTGTAATGAATGTCGTAAGTAATTCCATTTGCTTTCACCATGCTAAATGCAGCAATTATGTGATACCTCTTAGAACCATGGGTGATTCAGACCGGGAGATCTCAGTATACTGAAATCATTCTGTTTTGGGTACTATTACATTATGTCAAGAGATGACCATCGTGTAAAACTTTTAATTGAGATCTTCTTCTGGGAATTCATTCGTTCCATGCTGCCTGGAATGCTTCAGTTCCTTGAATACGGGTCGCCAGTCGAGTTTATAAATAAAGAGCTCATTTCAGACATAACATCAGGTTCCCATCATGAAATAGATCTTCTGATCAAACTTAAGTTTAAAGGTCAAGATTCCTTTTTTCTCATACATATAGAAAACCAGGCAACCCATCAGAAAGAGTTCGCATTTCGAATGTTTCTATATGTAACCAAGCTGGTTGCAAAATTCAACCTGCCAGTCTATCCCATTGCCCTGCTTTCATATGACACTCCCAGAGCGGAGGCACCATCTGGCTATGATATCGAATTTCCCGACCTGTCTGTGATACAATTTAAGTATAAGACGATACAGTTGAATAAATTGTCATGGCGAGACTATCTTGAAAACGTAAATCCAGTCACCATCGCTCTCATGACTAAGATGAATGTAGCGAAGCAAGACCGTCCCAAACTTAGAGCACTGTGTATAAAGCTATTAGTAAATCTGAAGTTGAAGCCTGAGCATACTAACATCGTAGTTAGTTTCATCGAAGCGAACTTGAAATTGAATGCTGAAGAGATGAAAAAGTATGAGCATGAGATAAACATACTTCCAAAAGAGGAGCAGGAGGATATTATGGAATTCACATCCAGTTGGTGGCAGGCAGGTAAAAAGGAAGGCATTCAGCAGGGCATTCTTGAAGGAATTCAGAAAGGGATGCAGGAAGGAATTCAGAAAGGGATGCAGCAAGGGATCCAGGAAGGGAAACAGCAGGGTCTTGAACAAGGCACAAGGGAACTGTTACTTGGTCAGTTGGAATATCGTTTTGGAAGCCTTTCACAAGCAGACCGCAAGCGGCTTCAGAAACTGACGCTTGAAGGTTTAAATGCGCTTGGTAAGCAGCTCTTTGAGATGCAGTCACTTAAGGATGTATCAAAGTGGTTGAAAGAGTATAGTCAATAAGCATTCAGCTTGATAACAATGTGAAAATTCTTTAATTTGTCAATGTCCTGCTTTGCCAAATTATCAAAAGCGCTAATTTTAAGTTAAGTACATTCAGGTATTCTGAATAAAGTGGTCTTGTTTTAAATGATTAGCTTACAAGCATGTGTGCACTCTGGATAAACTCAAACAGTGACCATTAGTTTGACGCAATAATATAATTGGCGCAAAAAAAAGCTAAACCAAGTAAAGAATTCGGCCAGGGTAAGTTCATGGACGCTGGAAGCAATGCTCAACCCATTTAGCTTAGAATCAAATTTATTAATCCATGGTGCAATAGTAGTTGAAATGCAATCCATATGTTCTGGATTTCAGAAAGTGGATAACCGCGGTACTCAAGTTTCATTTATTGAGCATGTGTTTCACTAATTAAAGTTAGAATACGCAATCTGATATTCAATCTGCTAAAATGAGACATACCGTGATAGTGATATTGTGATCTGTCGAAGAGAGTGACTGTTTGCTCGCCTCACAAAAAGCCTCAAAGATGCAGGAGTGTAAATGCGTGAATGAACTACCCGATGGACTCTATGAACAGCTGATAGACAGCTCATTAAGGCAATTGCTTGCAAACCTTCCTGCATCTAGAGAGTCATTAGAATCGCATTTAGATGATGGAGACAGCCATACAGTGCTAGCACAGCATCTTGGTAGAATTATAGAAAAAGCTCTAAGATCCGAAGGCGAACTAGCAAAACAAATCGATATATGTAACCAGATTCTGAAGCAGTTGCCAGATGAATACAGAAATATGGAACTGGAAGAAAAAATACTAGATTCCATTTTTGAAAAACGTCCTGGTAATGTTGCTTTTAAACCTTCTCACCCAGACACGCCTCTGTCAGTAAGTAGTATATTCACTGGAACAAAGGAGGATCTAACTCTTCTTTCACAGCTGAAACATGAAATTAGAACATCAGATAGAATTGAGATTCTGTGCTCATTTTTAAAGTACACTGGTGTGAGGATAATCCTTCCTGAACTAGAAGAGTTTTGCCACCGCCCCTCGACTGAGCTTCATATAATCACTACCACTTATACCGGTGCTAGTGAAAGTAAAGCAATAGATGTATTGAGCCGACTTCCCAACACGCAGGTTAAGGTGAGTTACGATGTCTCTAAAACTAGACTGCATGCAAAGGCTTATCTCTTTCATCGTAATACTGGAAGTGGATCCGCTTACATAGGGTCATCCAATCTCTCTGGTACTGCACTTACTTCAGGCCTGGAGTGGAATGTGAAGGTGAGCCAGATTGAATCCCCTCACCTCTGGAGAAAGGTGGAGGCAACATTCAGCCTGTTGTGGAATGATGCTGAATTCCGTTCATACACTCATGAGCTTCTTCCAGAACTTCAGCGTGTTTTGAAAGAAGAAAATGAAAACGGATATCGAGAGGATCAACCTTTTTTTGATATCATTCCATTTCCACATCAAATTGAAATACTGGATAAGTTACAAGCAGAACGGGAGGTCCATAAACGCCATCGAAATTTAATCGTCGCTGCCACAGGAACAGGAAAGACTATTCTAGCTGCATTTGATTACAAACAGTTTCGCAACAGGCTCAGGGAAGAGAGCACTCATATACAGCCCACGCTTCTCTTTATTGCGCATCGTGAGGAGATCCTCATCCAGAGTCTAAGATCCTTCCGCCAAATTCTTAAAGACAATAACTTTGGTGAGCTATGGACTGGAAGGCATGAGCCAACTCAGAATCGACATCTTTTTGTAACTATTCAAACGTATCAATCCAGAAAACTATTTGAAAGTTTCCCGAATGACTTTTTCGATTATATCGTGGTTGATGAGTTTCACCATGCCGAAGCGGCTTCATACCAAAACCTTCTTGAGTGTATTAAACCCGTTGAGCTCTTAGCATTAACTGCAACACCGGAGAGGGCAGATGGCAATGATGTCACAAGCTACTTCGGTGGTTATATTACCGCAGAAATGCGACTGGCAGAAGCAATTAACAAGCAGCATCTGGCTCCTTTTCAATACTTCATCATTTCCGATCATGTTAATTTAAATAATGTCTCATGGAGGAAGGGTGGATACGATTTAAAAGAGTTAGAGACTCTGTATAGAGCTGATAAAAGTAGAGCAGAACTTATTTTGAAGGCAGTTCACAATATAGTTGTTAACCCAAAGAGAGTAAAAGGACTTGGGTTTTGTGTGAGTATCAGGCATGCTGAATTTATGGCTGAGGCTTTTAACCAGAATGGGATTCCTTCCATATCATTAAGTGCAAACTCCCCTCAAAAGGAGAGGGGAAATGCAAGGGATAGACTAAGATTAGGGGAAATATGCTTCATTTTCTCTGTAGATCTATACAATGAAGGAGTTGATATTCCTGAAATTGATACTGTACTTTTTCTCAGACCAACCGAGAGCCTTACCGTCTTTCTTCAGCAGCTAGGAAGAGGTCTTAGAAAGAATGATGGTAAAGAGTGTTTGACGGTAATTGACTTTGTGGGACACGCACACGCAGAATTCAATTTTGAACAGCGTTTTAGAGCACTCATGGATAGACCTCAAGCAACCATAGATAAGGAGATTGAAGCCGGCTGCCTTCATATGCCTCTGGGCTGTTATATTCAGATAGAGCGGGAAGCACAGAGGCACATTTTGGATAATATTCGGCTAAACCTTGAGCGGTTCAGAAAGAGCGATATTAGGTCGAGAATCAAAGAGCTATATCAATCCACTGGGGAACCTCCCACACTACGCGCCTTTCTATCACACTATAATACCCAACCTTCAACCGTCTATAAAGTGAACTCCTTCACAGAACTGACGAGAGATGCACTATGGCCAGAGGGCATTCCAGAGCCAGATCAGGAGGAGCTATCAAAGGGTCTGAGGAGGCTTTGTCATCTGGATGGAGTTGACAGACTAGCCAGGCTAATACGCCTCTTACGCGAAAATGAGCAGCAAGATTATGAACCACTGGATAGGATCCATCTGGAAATGCTTTTAATAACCCTGTTCGGTGGGGCAACAAGCCAGGGAAGTGTCAGAACTGTTGAGACTTGTATACACAAGCTGCAAATGAATCCTGATCATGCCAATGAACTAATAGAGCTGTTAGATTGGCAATATGATAAAATCTTTGAGCGGCCAACTCAGATAGATATTCCATTCTTCTGTCCGCTTGAACTTCATGGCTCTTATACCAGAGATGAATTACTGGTTGGTCTCGGACACTGGTCGTTATCTCGTCAGCCAGCAATGCGTGAGGGAGTGCTTCATCTACAGCAGCATAAAGCTGATCTTTTCCTTGTGACATTGAAGAAAACAGAAAAGGAGTATTCAGCCAGTACACTGTATGAAGACTATGTGATAAACCAGGATACTTTCCATTGGCAGACACAATCGCGTACAGGTGCTGAGTCTGATACTGCGCTTAGATACAGGAACGATGCACAGGAAGGGCATACCATTCTGCTATGTGTCCGAGAGGACAAGAGGACGGTAGACGGTCGTACAGCTCCTTATCAGTTTTTGGGACCTGTGCAGTATGTATCTGATGAGGGAACAAAGCCTGTAACATTTATATGGCGATTGAAGTATCCGCTCTCAGGCTATCTTTTTAATGCCTGGCAATCTTTGAAGGCGTCATAACTATTGCTGATGAGGTCTACTGACAATACAAAGTAATTTCTTGGTAGACAATCTGACAAATATTATTTCGATAGTGATAATTATATCTGTATGTCAAATTATCAAATGGAATTCACTTTAAAGGTGCGTATACTATAAGAAACAGGTATAATAATTTCTAGTATTATGATTGATAATTCATCATCTGTGATCATTACTGATCAAGGAGTAAGGTATTGGATCAACTAGATTTAAATAGGCGAGGATCAATACTACTAGGAGATTGTGAAGTTTTACTTGCAACACTGCCTCCTGCATCTGTGGATTTGATAGTTACTTCCCCGCCATATGCAGATCAACGCAAGCATACCTAT
The DNA here is from genome assembly GCA_021805395.1 of bacterium. Classification (GTDB taxonomy): domain Bacteria; phylum Armatimonadota; class Chthonomonadetes; order Chthonomonadales; family Chthonomonadaceae; genus JAJZFJ01. The sequence goes on along the minus strand of JAJZFJ010000158.1, from coordinate 10,025 downwards.
GGAGGTATCGCGCCTGATCAATATGTTGATTGGTTCTTGCCAATCAGTGCAGAATTATATAGAGTGTTGAAACCATCTGGCTCTTTTATATTAAATATAAAGGAAAGAGTGGTAGACGGTGAAAGACATACGTATATTTTGGAGCTAATACTAGCCCTGCGCAAACAAGGTTGGCGTTGGACAGAAGAGTATATATGGCATAAAAAAAACTGTTACCCCGGTAAATGGCCAAATCGCTTCCGAGATGCTTGGGAAAGATGTCTACATTTCACCAAAGAAAAGCAGTTCGCCATGTATCAGGATGAAGTTATGGTACCTACAGGTGATTGGGCAACTACCAGATTGTCTAATCTGAGTGAAACTGATAAAGTCAGAGACAATTCTCGGGTACAAAGTGGATTTGGAAAGAAAATATCTAACTGGATAGGACGGGATATGGCATATCCCACAAATGTTTTACATATGGCTACCGAATGCGGAAATAAGCAACATAGTGCAGCATTTCCTGTAGAACTGCCATCATGGTTCATTAAATTGTTCACACAGCCCGATGATATTGTGTTAGATCCATTTCTTGGTTCAGGAACCACAGCAGTCGCATGTGTTGAACTATGTCGTAGATATATCGGAATTGATATCAGTCCTGAATTTATCAAAATTGCAGAAGATAGATTATCTGCATGTTATCCAAAACCTTTGCAGCTATTTATAGCTGAGGAAACTAATGGCACCTATAACTCCTGAAGAATTAGAAGCATTAATACGAGAGTGTCTTAATGATTTTTATAAAAGGCGTATTAACAGGTTGAGTACATTGCAACTTAAAGAAACATTAAGAAAGAAGAATCCTTATTTATTGCGTGCTATTGGAATAGAGCTAGCATCAGATTTAATAGCTCATATCCTTCAAGCATATATGTCATCCTCTGACGAAACAATATTTGGAGATCGTTTTTTTGAGCCAATTGCAAGGAAAGTAAGCGGAGGTCGAGTTGCCAGTCATGAAGGTATTGACGTTATCATTGAAACGGATACGGTTTATACTCCGATATCTGTTAAATCAAGTCCTAATGCTTTTAATTCAAGTCAAGCGAAAAGGATGGATGATGAATTTAGACAGTTGCGAAATAGAATGCAAAAGATTCATAAAAAATACGATCCATTACTTGGTCATTGCTATGGTCGAGTAAATACAGAACCTTCGAAATTCCTATACAGAAGACGATCGGGTCAACTTTTTTGGGAAGAATTGACAGGAGATCCTGATTTTTACCTTAAACTCATGCGAATAATGGGTGAAATTCCTAAAGAACATGCAATTACATATAAGACAGAATATTCCAATGCAATCAATCGTTTTACTAAAGATTTCCTGTTGGAATTTTCAAACGATAATGGGGGAATTGATTGGGATAAATTATTAATATATAATAGTGGAAAGCCATCAAAGTATGAAGAAGTTAAAAATGAATAGTGTGAATATATCTATTCAATTTATGATGTAATTTTACTTAAACAATATTTCAATTGTAAAATCAATTACCATCTTTCTATCAAAATTCAAATATGCTTATGTACAAATGAAATCTAATCCAATTTTGAAAGTAACAAATCGATACACAAAGATTCTGCTGAATGGAGAATTCGATGAGAAGCTTCCCTGTAATGCTCTACCTTATAATGTCTGCATACTGTTTAACAGCGCTAGCATCTTCTAAACCACCGCCAGTCCAGTTGAAAGATCAGGGCAGCACTGTTCAGCTCACAAATGGCCTGGTTACTTTACAGATCCAGAAGAGTAGTGGCCATGTGCTGAAGATGCATCTGAAGGGAGAACCAGACGTTCTCATAGGTCGACGAATGATGTACTTCGATGCGAATGGCCATGGCCCTCTCCATCCACGTAAGGACTATTGGGGGCTTGGAAATGCTGTGTTCAGAGTGGTTCAGAATACACCTCAGCTTGTGGAAGTCTCTTCTACTACTGAGCCTTCTCCCCAGTTTCCATTCAGCGTATCTGTTCACTATGCACTGCTTGCAGGAGACAGCGGTTTCTACTGTTTTGCAACCTACCGACACACTTCCAGTGAACCTGAGGGTGTTATAGGACAGACCCGATTTGTTATTAAATTGAATGAGAAGATGTTTACTAACTACTTTGTTACAAACCAAGAGAAGGGCAAGTACTACTATGTATCAAACCCATCCAAGCTGAAAGAGATTACAAATGCAACTTATCAGTTTCCAGATGGCTCTATCAGAACGAAATACAATATTGCTGCATTCGAAGACCACCACTATGTCCATGGGGTGACTGGCCCTCATATGGGGGTCTGGATGATTTCAGCGAGTAATGAGTTCGATAATGGAGGACCCACCAAGCAGGACCTCTGTGTACATCAGGATTCGGTTATCGTGCTAAGGATGCTTCAGTCTGGTCACTTTCTTGAGGGATCCCATACGGCTCTGCATGTTGCAGGAAACTGGTCGAAAATCTATGGCCCTATGTATGTCTATCTTAACAGAGGCTCGTCTCCGGAGGCAATGTGGAAGGAGGCCCGCAAGCAGTCGAAAGTGCAACGAAATAAATGGCCTTACAGATGGATGAAGAACAGCCTGTACCCAGTTGACAGGGGTAGTGTGGTCGGGCAAGTGGTGCACACCAACGGTAAATCGGGACAAGGGGCTGTAGTGATACTGGGTGCACCCAGCCCAGACTGGCAGCTTCAGGGGATGGGATACTTATTCTGGTCACATGCAGGCAAGGGAGGCAGATTTGACATCCCTAAGGTGAGGCCAGGAAAGTATACGCTGTATGTTTGGCAGCCTGGATATGCTGGTACAACTCATGAGAATAGTATCGTGGTGGGAGCAGGTACTCGGGCAGATATTGGTAAGATTATATTGCCGCCTGCAGTAGATGGTACCACCCTGTGGCAGATTGGGAAGCCTGATCGTACGACTATAGGATTCAGGCATGGTGGCGAACTTAGACAGTTTGGCTTGTGGAATCTCTATTCAAAACAGTTTCCTAACGATGTCAACTTTGTAGTGGGCAAAAGTAATCCGGCGAAAGACTGGAACTACTGCCAGCCTGTTGTGCAGCATTCTGATGGTACATGGCATAAGCCGGTATGGCACATCACTTTCAAAATTGCACATTCACTACATGGAAATGCCACGCTTCTGATTGGCATTGCAGGAGCTTCACAAGCTGGAGGCGTGAATTTAACCCTTAACGGTAAACCGCTCCAGAATTTCCCATTGCAAAGCGATCCATCGGTTTACAGAGATGGCACGTCTGCAGGACAATACCGGATGAAGCAGGTGACGTTCGATGCTGCATTACTTCACGCCGGTGTAAACAGCATAGGGTTACACCTGGATTGCAGGCAGCCACCTCCCTCTCCATATAATCAATATGCATTGCCACGGGGTGCGATTATGTACGACTTTTTGCGTTTAATGCTGGATAGTTCGCATACAAAATAGGCGGGTTACAATTGGTTACAGTTATTATTCCGTTACTACCTTCCTGGTTGAGGATGGGACAGGTGTTTCGGACGAAGGATGTGAGTATAGTTCGCAAGTGCGTATGAGCCTAATACCAGCAGAGCAGCAATGAGTTGTGCCAGCAGCGTTTGAACAGTTGGGAATACAGAGAACCAAACACCCATCCAGTTTGGGATTGCAATATGCAGCAATGTGGTATGAATCCAGCCAGCCTGCTGCATCTCCTGAGCCTCTTCTCCAACCATTACAAGCAGCACAAATCCAAGTAAAACCCCAGTAACCACTAACATCCGCTTATATGGCAGCTTTTATGTGCCACAAAGGTCAGTGCTGCTACTATCAGAGTAAGAAACAGCCCTAACATTGTTCCTTTAAGCACGAGTGCGTCTCCCGCACGCAATCTCAAATCCTGAAGAAACAGCACTATTTCGAAGCCTTCTCTGTATATGGCGGTGAACCCAAGTAATGCCAGTCCCATAAATGTTCGTGTGGAGCTTGCATTTTCAGATGCCATAATTTTTTTGCGACGGTTGCTGTGGTTTGCAATCCAGCCCGTCCAGTATACTTTGTGAAAAAACCAGTTCATAATAACCAGCAGCACAATAATTGCAAGTAAGCCAGTACCTGCCTGGATAGAAAGTTCTGAAGCATTCACATGGGAAATAATATCCACAACAATAAACCATGTGGCTATTGTTGCAATAAATGCTAAGGTGCCTCCGGCTGGAATTGCCCTCATGTAATCTTTACGAGATGTTCGCGCCATGCCTGCCGTAACGGCTGCCAGAACAAGAATTGCTTCGAGCCCTTCACGAAATACCAGAACAGCACAGCTAAAAATCATTGCATCAGGGCTAAGACCCTTACCTAAAGGATTTGGGTTCCCATGGGCACTCACTGCCTGCCATACAAACACACCGATTATTAGTAGAACAGCTAGAGCCGTAATTGTTCGCTTCATTTAAATACCTTCATATTGCATTCCAGGAAGAAGTCTTCGTCGCACTTTTATATACGACTAAAGTTGTCGGATTAGACGATTTATTGTGTCTCACCGGTCAACTATTTGTCAACTAGTACAAAAAAGGCTATATGGCAGCTTAATGGTCTGCGTTAAGTTCATAAGCTTATGCAGCTGAGCATAAAGTCGCAACTAGAGAAACGGATACATATTTCAGGTATTTATCACTTTGCTTCTAGCTGGGGAGAATTGAAAATAGTTCTATGTTAATAAGAAGTGAGATATAAATTTAATACTATTTACTTTGGCAAGCGCCAAAGCTGTCTTCTTTATTACTTGTGGAAGTGAGAAGTGCGGTGCAGCTTGCTCTTTATGGGTCGGTGGTATTTCCAGCCTAAAGCTGCAATACTGAAAATAGGGTTATAGCAACATTTATTCGATGTTAGTGTCATACAACTGTAGCGTTTACAAATACATTGATTCTATATTGATCGGAGTACTCACATATGAAAGATGAAAGTCGACGAAGATTTCTAACAAGCGCAGTTGCTGCCTCCACTATTGGCATAACTGATTCACCTGTGGGTGCAACGGCAAAGACAGACAGATCATATGATGTGATACATTTTGGTGCCAATGGAGACGGCAAAACTGATAACACTAAACAGATACAGCATGCGTTGAATTCAGCGGGAAAGGATGGTGGTGGAATAGTAACCATGCCATCTGGACAGTTTCTGATACGCGGCACCCTTAGTATCCCGGCAGGAGTTACGCTTCAGGGCTGTTTTCGTGTGCCGCCTTGTGCTCGTCATGACCATCAGCCTAATCTGCATGGGACTGTACTTCTTGCATATTCTGGACGTGGTGAACCTAAATCTGCTCCATTCATTCATCTTGCTGGCAACATGTCTGCATTACAGGGAGTGATCATCACATACCCGGAATGGAAACAGACTGATGTGCCACCCATTCCATATCCACCAACCATTCTGGCTGATGGAAACACTGAAAACGTTGCAGTTGTCGACTGCTGCCTCCTCAACACCTACGAGGCAGTCACTCTCTGGTCAGCAAGCCGGCACTATATTCGAAATGTATACGGATATCCTCACTGGCGGGGTCTCTATATAGATAACTGTACCGATATCGGAAGGGTGGAGAACTGCCATTTCTGGCCATTTGGCGTTAACTATCAGCCCAATGATCCATTCTGTGAATGGGTGAACACCCATGCGGTTGCTTTTGAATTTGCCCGTACAGACTGGCAGTATGTCATTAACACTTTCTGTTTTGGATACGGTGCTGGATATAAATTCTCACAATCTGCTGCTGGGGCATGCAATGGTAACTTTTTAGGGATTGGTTCTGATTCTTGTGAGCGTGATATTCTGGTGGAACAGGCTCAGCCATATGGCCTTCTTATAACGAATGGGGAGTTTGTGGGCAGATGGACAAGTAAAGACGCAATTTGTGTGGAGATAAAGGAGGAAGTTGCTTCCAAAATCAGCCTCACAAACTGTTCGTTTTGGGGTCCAATCGCACGAGTGGTAGTACAGAGAAGCCCGAAAGCTCAGTTTACAGCAAATGCCTGTCATTTTGTAGACTGGACAGACCATGCAATTGAGATTCAGGCTGGCAAAGCAATTGTGCAGGGCTGCACTTTTATGCAGAACAAAACAGCTATAGTTGTGGGAGAGAAAGCTGCATCGGTTCTCATCAGTACCAATCAGGCTGAAGGTGGACTGAAAGTAGAAAACCATGCTGGAGCACTGACTCAGATGGGCCTGAACGAAGCTTAGAGTGATCAGAATACTCAACCCACTCAGTGAAGAGTTCTTACATGAAAAACCCTTTTCGGACCGTGATATCTCTGGCATTGAGAATTGCTGATCATATCGAAGTTGCAAACCACCAAGGCTTCAGTTATAGAGATAAAAAAGAGATTCATTTCTATATTCCATTGATGAATTCCAGATGTTCTGCTGCCACATAACATAGAGATAACAATGGAATTGAGTCTATGTTTGATATTTCTTACTGTTCTCGATTCAAAAAAATCTGATCGGATTATCAGATTTTTCAGGATATATTGTCACTTATTTACGTACGGGTTAGGAAGTACTGATAATTTTGGAGATGAAGATGACACAAAAAGAATCGATATCCCAGAGATCAATTTTTAGAGTGTTTGGCGATCTTTTACAGGAAACAGATGACTTTTTGGCGGTTGAGGAACCGTTGGAAATAAGACTGGATGCTGTAGTACATGGCAAACGTGAGCATCGAGCAGTCTCTATCACAATGCGCACCCCTGGAAATGATGAAGAGCTGGCAGTCGGGTTTCTGTTCACAGAATCCATCATTAAATCAAGGAGTGATGTGGATTATGCCAGGCCATGTGGTCTTCTATTAAATGGTTTTACCCACACCAATACAGTGCGGGTACGCATTACGGATGATGTTGAGATCGACTGGAAGCGTTTGGATCGGCATTTTTATACGAGTTCGAGCTGTGGTGTGTGTGGTAAATCCTCTTTAGAATCAGTCTACAATCTGCAGACCATAACCCCTTCCTCTATGCAGATTCTGGTGACAACTGACCTCATCTGCTCCCTTTCTGGTAAGCTTAAAGAAACGCAAGAGATATTCCAGCGCACAGGTGGACTACACGCCTCTGCACTCTTTACTCTTTCGGGGGAGCTACTGCAATTGATGGAAGATGTGGGTAGACACAATGCTCTGGACAAGCTCATTGGTTCTCAACTGCTTGCCAATCAGTTACCGCTCAATAACAGAATCCTGCTGCTAAGCGGGAGGGCCAGTTTCGAACTGATTCAGAAAGCGGCAGCCGCTTCCATTCCTGTTGTGGCTGCTGTAGGTGCACCTTCCACACTGGCTGTGGAACTGGCACAGAAATGCGGCATTACACTTATTGGATTTCTAAAGGAGAATCGCTTCAATATCTACTCTGGAGCTGAACGTATCGACACATCAAGTCGTGATAGGGAGACGCTGTTATGTCAGAAATAGATGACCAGACAAAGCGAAACACGATGACTAAAGATATACCTGATGTCATGTCGCCTGAAAAGGAAGAGATGAGCAATATTACTCCCAGATTTAAAGTTGCTGCAGGTATCCCTGGAATAGTAGCCAGTTTGCGGCAATCTTTAAGTCAATTAGGCGTAGTAGATACTTTCAGATTGTGGAGACAGATCAACCAGCAGAAAGGTTTTGATTGTCCGAGCTGTGCATGGCCGGATGCTGAAAAGCCTGCAATGTTTGAATTCTGTGAAAATGGTGCAAAAGCAGTTGCATCTGAAGCTACACGAAAACGACTTACACCAGATATATTCAGGAAGTATTCTGTAAAAGAGCTCAGTGAGAATACCGATATATGGCATAACCAGCAGGGGCGACTTACTGAGCCGATGTGGCTTCCTGAAGGTGCAGATCACTATCAGCCAGTTACCTGGGAAGCAGCCTATAAGATAATTGCAGATGCGCTCCATGCCCTTCCATCTCCACATCACGCTCTCTTCTACACTTCAGGACGTACTTCCAACGAGGCTGCATTCTTGTACCAGTTATTCGCCAAAAAATTCGGTACCAATAATCTGCCGGACTGCTCTAACATGTGCCACGAATCCAGTGGTACCGGACTATCTGCCACGATAGGAGAAGGCAAAGGTACTGTGATCCTGGATGATTTCTACCGCACCGACCTCATTCTTCTGATAGGTCAAAATCCAGGCACCAATCACCCTCGAATGTTAACAGCGCTGGAGCTTGCCAGGAAGAATAATACGCAGATTGTTTCGATTAACCCATTACCTGAAACCGGCCTGATGAAGTTTGAACACCCCCAACACCCTATTGACATTCTGAAGGGTGGAACCATACTTACAACACACTATCTGCCAGTGAGGGTGAATGGGGATATTCCCCTTCTTACAGGCTTTATGAAGGTTCTGCTTGAGATGGAAGAGAGTGAACCCGGTTCCACTTTGAACCATGATTTTATAGAGAAATATACTTCTGGCTTCGAGGATCTTGCTCGAGAGATCAAGGCTGCTGAATGGTCTGTAATTGTGGAGGAGAGTGGTATTCCTAAAAGTCAGATAGTGGAGGTTGGGCAGCTAATTGCTCGATCCAAAACAGCGATCTACTGCTGGGCAATGGGAATTACCCAGCATAAGAACAGTGTTGGCAATGTGGAAATGATCTCCAATCTCGCACTTATGAGGGGCCATCTGGGAATACCTGGTGCAGGCTTATGCCCGGTGAGAGGGCATAGCAATGTACAGGGTGACCGTACTATGGGCATCTGGGAGAAACCCACAGAGATCTTCATGAAGGGGTTGAAGAAAGAGTTCGAATTCGATCCCCCTGCTGAACCAGGTCTTGATGTGGTGAACGGTATTAAAGCAATGCACGATAACCCCGGCTTTGTATTTTTCGGTATGGGTGGTAATTTTTTATCATCCACACCTGATACCGAATATACTGCAGAAGCTTTGAGGAGTTGCAGACTGACAGTTCACGTCTCTACTAAATTAAACCGCTCCCATCTCGTAACGGGAAAGCAGGCACTCATACTACCATGCCTGGGTAGGACAGAAATAGATATCCAGAATGGTGAAAAACAGTGTGTTACCACCGAGGATTCTATGTCTATCGTGCATACATCTGAGGGAAGACTTAAGCCAGCATCTCCACACCTTCGAAGCGAGCCAGCTATAATCTGTCAAATGGCTCTCGCAGTACTTGGTGAAGACCAGCATATCAACTGGAAGGGGATGAGTGAAAATTACGACCTGATACGTGAGCATATCTCTCATATAGTTCCAGGATTTGAGGATTTCAACCGACGGGTTCGTGAGGAAGACGGCTTCCATTTGCCTAACGCAGCAAACCAGTATGACTTCAAAACTGATGACAGTAAAGCCAAGTTCAAAGTGGTACCTATAGAGCCAATTACTCTGCAACCTGGACAACTGCTGCTCACTTGTGTGAGAAGCCATGACCAATTTAACACCACAATATACAGCCTGGAAGACAGATATCGAGGTGTGCATAATGGACGAAGAGTTATCTTCATGAATGTAGATGATATACGTGGTTTGGGGTTTAAGAATAACGAATGGGTGAACATCACAAGCCATTATGAGTCAACAGAAAGGCATGCTCATCACTTCAAAATTGTAGAATATCCCATTCCCAAGGGATGTGCTGCCGCTTACTACCCCGAAATAAATATACTTGTATCGGTGGACAACTCAGACAAGAAAAGCAACTGTCCTGCATTTAAGTCTATCGTAATCACACTGGCACGATCCGATGTTACTGCGGTTACGGGCTCGCAGAGATAGGGCAGTTCAGGTTGCAAGCGGGGGGTCTTGCTTTGAGGGATTTGTGGGTAGTTTGCGGTTTAAAACCTCTATCGAGTAGGTAGGGCCATCGCTGACCCCACCTCTCACACCACCGTACATGCGGGTCCGCATACGGCGGTTCACCACGATTTACGAATAGATTGGTATTGTGCCTC
>JAJZFJ010000169.1 GCA_021805395.1 bacterium | reverse complement strand
GTGTAAGCTCACAATACCTCAGTGCTGGTGGCGGGTGCAGCAGCATGCTGATACGGCAGAATGTTCCAAATATGAATGATGAGTACCACCATGCAGACATTGTGGGCATGTATCCAGTGCTTACAGACGCATCTGCGAATGTCCTGAGGAGCTATGTGTTTGATGCATACGCAGTGCCACAGTCTCAACAGCAGTTCATAGGCGAGAGCTATCCAGTCCAGAGTAACCATACTGGCTCGTGTTCAACGACCATCGCAGAACCAGGAATGCAGTCATCGCCTAACGGTGGAGCAGTTTCGTGCCAGGCTAGAGCATTGAATGTGACTAGCCAGTATTCAACTCAAAATAATAAATGCTTGAAAAAGAAAAAAGGTACGTTATATCATGGTTATATCATTTTATGTGATAATTCTAGAGAAATAACCTGTGCAGAACTACCTTGGCCTGCCGGCTGGCTTTGTAAAAAAGCAATTGGAGCATGGTGCCGACATTATTGTAATTATATCAATAATTGGAACCCTTGGCCAGATCATTGCACATCTCAGTGTATGAATTCCCCTACGGGACATTGCGTAGATTGTTGTAATGCAAATTGCAAGTCTCATGGGTCTCTGGCAAAGTGTTACAACATGTGTGATTTTCGCTGATCAAGGTCATTAAGCAAAAGAAGGTGATATAAAATGAAATTCTCGTCACTTGTTGGTTCAGTTCTGATTGCAAGTTTATCTTCAGCAATCAGTCCTGCTAAACCAATCTCGCATCACAGCCAGTTAGGTCACCCTTCTATCGTTCATCCTATACCGGTTATACTTAAAAATGCTGTTATGGTACAGAAAATCAGGAACCGACAACTCCTACCTCCTTTTCTGTTTCCCCATAATTCGAAGATTACAAAGATTTCATTTTCCAGTGATGAACTTGATCCCCGGTATATTACTGTAGAATATGATGTAGATTCATCTCTTGATTGGAATAACACAATCAAGTTTTATAAAACAGCATATCGTCATGATCATGTGATCTATAAAGGAATCCGCAGTTCACCTAATTTTATTGATACTGATTTCGTCTTTTTCCTGCATCCAAAAATATCCAATCGATTCTATCGATATACATGGATAATCTCATCACCAACAAAAACTGTTCCGAAATCAGACAAAAAGAATATCACTATCACAGTACTTACAGATCTTTTACGATCACAATGATTGGATCGGAAGAGTCATCTTACTCATTAAGTTCCCAGGTTTGAGATTAACATATTACTAAAGAAGGTGGCGAGTTAACTGGTAACTTTAAGACCACCTTCAGCGGTATGGACCCCTCACGAAAGTATGCTATTTTTTCATCCATACCACAATGAGGCACAGTTCTCTAACTGAGCACCAGCGAACGCCCAGGAGAGGAGGCGGACCAGAGGTCTCTGCCCAATGAGCAGGTCTAACTTACTAACATTCGGCACCTCCATGCGCAGTGGCATGTCAATCACCAGCAGGCAATGCCTTAAGACATTGCCTGAGGACTGCAAGGCTGCTAAAGTAGACTGTGAGGTCTATAAAGGGGAAACGTTATCCCATTCTAATTAAGCCTATAAGGTTTCCAGTTTGGCGCATCTCGTTGTCTAGAGTGAAAGTGTTGCTAGAAACGTCACCAGGTGGCGCACGGTTCTGTCCCCCCTCCTTGAGTGAGCGACAGCGAACGCCCCGAGTAGGGGGGCAAGGGAGGGTGGAGTCGCATTGTCAGGTTTAGGCTGCGCGATTGAGTTACCAAGGGAGAGTACAGATTGATCCTCACCCTACCCTCTCCTTCCAGGGATCTACATCGTTGTACTAAGGCAAAAGTTGTGTGCAACCCTGCAATGCGAGGGTGGGATTCTGGTTCCGGCACCACGAACGGGTCACCCCTCTCCTAGTGAGCAGCAGCGAACGTCTGGGAGAGGTGCCGGGGTGAGTTCTCGACAAATCCAGGAACCTGGCGAGGTGAGAGTATTCAATCTGGCTAGTGTAACGCAAAACTCGTCTCACTTCTTACCCCTCCCTTAATGAGCGGTAGCGAATGGCGAGGGGAGGGCATGGGGAGAGGTTGAATCAGCTAATCCAGGAAGGTCCGCACGTACTGGACCTCACCCTAGCCCTGCACAAGCACCCTCTCACTGTTCGACGGGTTTTGTGGCTTGGACATGAATTTGTCAATATATTTCGATGCAAAATATCCCCACACAATTGGCATAACCAAACATACTGCTGCATATCCGAGCATCCATGAATTTGAGTAGATGACTGGTTTACTTGTTGGGATTGGAATGCCTCTTGCGCCTGGAATAAAGAATGGCGAGAGATCTATACCAATCACAATCAGAGTAGCGACAAGTAGACAGGCGAAGATAATTCTTAACAGCCTGTTAGACCAGTAATGTGTTGAGATAGTGCCTAACTGCGATCCTACTGATGAGCCTACAAGTATCAGCATGCTAAGAGGTAAGCTGACAAAACCTTGCAGAGCCTGCTCAATAGTTCCTACTGCCACAGTAACATACAGTAGAAGAACGCCTGTGCCAGCAGAGTTCCGAACAGATAACCCAAACCCGTACATTAGAATAGGAGTGAAGATTACACCGCCTCCAATGCCCATCAGGCCAGATGCAGCCCCAAGAAGAAAGCCCAGGTAGGCCATCATAGTCACCGAGACCTTCTCAAGCTGTACTTCAGGGAGGTCTACATACGGGGGAATACGAATACGGGTAACCAGAGGACCAGGGATTGTGAGATCGCCTCGCGGGATCACCCGTTTACGCGCTTCCACTGCATCTTTAATTGTATAAAATGCTACCCACGATAGCATCACCAAAAATAGAATGTCCAGTACAACCTGTACAGTTGGCATGGCAGCGCCATGGCCAAAATGCAGCTTCCCTAGTCCATTCAGCCATTCCAGCAGGCGTGTGCCCATATCAACACCTATCAGGCTGCCTCCCAGCATAGTCAGGTCAATTCTCGGATCTCCGCGTTTCAGGTTCCTGTATTTTAGAAAGGAGGAGATGGAAGTACCACATTTCTGACACAAAGCTGAACCAACAGAAACAGCAGCGGGGATGCCGAATATGTTTATCATAAACGGAGTGAGTACAAACCCGCCACCAACGCCAAACATTCCGGCAACATAGCCTATGAAAAGCCCTAGAAGCAGGATTCCCCATACACTTACCGGGTGTCCAACCCCTTCCAGGCTAACTGTCCACATACCTTAATTATCTCCCCTGAGGATGTTCTACTTAGTGGGATTTCTCTTTTGCTTCCGTCTGCTCCATAATTTTGCAATCATCAACTCGACTCTATTCGCTGTAAAAAGCACAAAAAGCCCGTAAATAGTTGGAATAATCACGCACTCTATGGCATAAGGAATTTTTTGTAACATTGTTCACAGATTCTTGTTTTCGAAAAACTCTATAACTTCGCCGTCAGGACCTTTGCAGAATGCGATGTGGAAATCTTCATCATGATCACCATGAATTTTAACCACTTTAGGTTCCATTGTAACTACCGCACCAGCGGCGCGTGCACTCTCCAGCGCAGCAACACAGTCGTCTGTTCTAAGAGCAAAGTGGATTAGTGTGCCCTCTGGTGCCTCTTCACTATATGGCCGGGTAGAGCCAGCAAACACTTCCAGATAGTTTCCATCACCCGTATCCAGCATTGCAGCCCTGCTATCTTTGCCCCCAGTCTCCCGCTCGTCTTTGCCCCATCCATAGGCTCTCACAAATCCCAAGCCCTCAATGTAGAAGCGGAGAGTTGCATCAAAATCCCATGCTCTCAATGCCAGATGGTGAAATCCACCACCGTGTAACTTGCTGTTTTTTCCTGTGGTTGCCATTCAGTCGCTCCAGTCATATATCTAAGTCCAGTGAGATTATTGTACCTTAGGCTGTTACCCACCTAAAGTCTTCTCCAATGGAGATGGTAGTTGTAGCTATATATAACGAATATTAGCTATTAGCTTGCGAAGATTGTGGGGAGCTATTAAGAAGTATCTCTCCATCTTCATCGGGTAATACAAATGTGGAAACACTTTTTCCGGTTGAAACCTGCCACATAGGTGCACCGAGTTTCACTGTCTGAGATCCATTACCCATCGGGTTATAGAGTGCCTCACCGTTTTCAAACCGACGCGTATATACTCCATCGCTTCCGAGTACTCCATTGCTCAGAGGTTTGCCAAGGTTGTAGTTCCAGAAGGGATACCATGCATGCAGGTGGTCTGGCGTAGGAAGTGGATCGGGATCACAAAACAGGCAGTACCCATTAGACATTGTGAGGCTAAGGCATGTGCAGGCTCGCATGAGATTAAGATCTTGTCGAGAGTGCTGCCACCATGTCTCAAGGCAGTTGATCCTTGGTTCACGAACACTCTTCTCTGCCCATCTTAATGTATTAGCTATCTGCTTCCAGTTGCCCGGTGAGTTATCTGCGGTGCATTCCATATAGATACCATTTATATACTTTGCTGATCCCGGTGCGGTTTCGGTGTTTGTATTGACAAGGATGAGAGCACGTT
>JAJZFJ010000314.1 GCA_021805395.1 bacterium | reverse complement strand
TTATACATATGCGGCTCTTTTCGTAGATTTATCGTCAACTTAATATACGCTAAAGAGCCGTTTAATTCCTCCTCATCCAGACTTTTGCAAAAGCCTCTTATGTATATAAAATAAGTTCTATGTGAACGGGGGCATTATGTGGAGTTGTACACAACTAGTTACCCAGTTGAAGGATATGGGAATACAGCAAGGCGATACCCTGCTGATGCACACATCTCTTCGATCGTTAGGGGATGTTAGAGATAGGTCAGCCACACTTCTCAACGCAGTACTCAATGTAATTGGTGTAGAAGGAACGCTGATGGTTCCCACATTCACTGCAAGTTGTGCAGATTCCACGGAAAACATGACAGACGAATCTGAACGTAATGCTCTTAGAATGCTGACTCCTTCCTTCAATAGAAAGACAAGCCCAAGCGATGTTCATCTCACAGGCTATTTTTCGGAAGAAGTAAGAAATCATGCTGGATCCAAGCGTAGTGATCACCCTATCTACTCCTTTGCCTCCATTGGAGCTCAAGCTGAGTTCCTCACACAATCCACCCCTCTCTCATACCCATTAGGCTCATCTGGACCTCTGCACAAGCTGCATCAACTTGATGGGAAAGTGCTTCTTGTGGGCGTTGATCAAACTGTAAATATCTCATTGAGACTTGCTGAAATCTGGGCAAAATGTCCCTATATCCACCGAAGTATTGAAGTTAAATCTGCAGACAATCGCTGGGTAAAGGTTGAAGGCGTGTTACAGTGCCGAACTGGTTTTGAGAGGATTACACCCCTGCTTCGCAATAGCCGTATCATGAAGACCGGACGGCTTGGAGATGCAGATTGCTATATTATGAGCCATAGGATGCTGGTGTCTATGGGAGTGGCAATGCTGGCTGGAGATCCCAGCGCAATTCTATGCCGTAATGAAAGCTGCTCAAGCTGCATACAGGCAAGGAAAATGTGCAGGGAGACCACAGTTTGACCCAATCATCTTTAGCATGATACAATGGGGTGCAGAGAGTTGAGTGGTTGCTGTAGCTAGTCTATAGAGGAAAGTCCGGGCTCCACAGGGCACGATGCCGGATAACGTCCGGGCGGGGTGACCCGACGGAAAGTGCCACAGAAAATACACAGCCGCTATGCGGCAATGGTGAAATGGTGCGGTAAGAGCGCACCGGCGGTATGGAGACATGCCGGCCTGGCAAACCCCATCGGGAGCAAGGTCATGTAAGGAGGGGTTGATGCTGCCCGCGTACCCTCCGGGTTGACCGCATGAAGGGCTGGGCAACCAGTTCTCTAGAGAGATGACCACATAAACAGAACCCGGCTTACAGACTCTCTGCGCTTTTAATCATCCGTATCCATGCTTCTGGCAAGTAGTGCTGCACCTGCTGCAGGCTCATCACGCGGCTCCTCCACTGCAAATCGCCCCCCGGGCATCTCATCGTCACCGCTGCCCCATGGTGGAATCAGCCGCCATTGCGGATCTCTAAACTCTGACTGGAAGAAATGGCTGATTTTCCATAGGCCGCCAAGTGTGTATATTGGCACCGATCGATCCATCCAAAGAGTGTGTCGAACCTGCCTCACTGAATGCCGCAGTTGGCGAGCCATGAGGGAGATCAGTGAGCGCGCATCTGGGTCACCCATCTCGGCAACTGCACCTATTGCCGGTGCGAGGGCTGCAACTTTGGCGGGTTGAAAATCCGAGTACAGCCAGTGAAGTATCTGGCTCTGTTTTGTGGAGTTAGTAACTTCCATAACCACATTTGCCAGCGGGTCCATCTCACCCTTGTCAAGCGTATCCAAGGTATGTTTTAGCGCTCTAATTCCCAGATTAAATCCACTGCCTCTATCTCCCAACAGAAAGCCCAGCCCATCCACACGACAGGATGCACCAAGCTCATTCCTTCCATAAGTAACAGCACCTGTTCCTGCTATCACAACAATTCCATGAGAGCCATGGGTTGCTCCCCAGTGCGCAATCAGATAATCTGGCTCAACTTGGAGGTGGGAGGCAGGAAAGATGCGTTTAAGGAGTTCCTCAAACTGAAGACGTTTGGGCTCAACAGAATAGCCTGCAACTCCAGCACAAACACCTCGTATCTGGATCTCACCGCTGTTTAAACCAGCACTCTCACAAGCTGTTTCATATGCTGTACGAACCGATCGTTCCAGTATCTGTTCAGACTGTGTCGCAATGTTGCATGAGCCACCAACACCATTCCCAATAATGTTGGCTTCCTCATCCAGAAGAACGGCGGCAGTTTTACTGCCGCCGCCATCTAATCCGAGAAATAGCTTCATGATGTAACCACTCCGCGGGACATGCCCTCATCTATCCGTTAAGGTGATGAGGACTTACAATCATCTATTTGAACTGAACTGCTTTTCCAGTTCTCGCTGATGTATAAATCGCTTCCAGGATCTCTGATACAACACATGCCTGTTCAGGAAGAACAACAGGGTCGGTATCGTTCAGGATTGCATCCACCCAGAGACGTGCTTCAATGTCGGAATCGCTTTCGGCTCTCCCGCTGTAGAATGCCACACCACCAGCACCAAGGTCCACCTTTGTCTCCCAAAGACGACTGAACTGTTCACCATTCACACGCAAGCCGCCAATCATATCGGCTCCTGCCTTGGTACCACAGAGTGTACACTTTGCTTCATCCACCTGCAGGGTGTTTAAAGCCCAGCTGGATTCCAGAAAGACGGTGGCACCGCTCTTCATGGTGATGAAACCGAATGCTGAATCTTCGACTGTGAACTTTTTGGGGTCCCATGAGCCAAATGCATTCGCAGCATTCTCGGTGTCTGCAAGCTTGCGATAGACAGATCCAACAACAGTTTGTGGCTCGTAGTTGTTCATCATCCAGAGGGTAAGGTCGAGAGCATGGGTTCCAATATCAATTAGTGGACCGCCTCCCTGCTGCTCCTCATCCAGGAAAACTCCCCAGGTAGGGACTGCACGTCTGCGGATGGCGTGTGCCTTGGCTGTATAGATCTCTCCAAGATCGCCTCTTTCGCATAACTGATGAAGATACCAGCTATCTGCCCGATAGCGGTTGTTATAGCCAACCGTAAGCTTACGTTTGGTTTTTTTAGCTGCTTCTACCATTCTGCGAGCATCTGCTGCAGTTTTTGCCATAGGCTTCTCTGAAAGCACATGCTTACCTGCTTCCATTGCGGCAATGGCGATGTCGGCATGAGAAGAGTTAGGAGTACAGACATGTATGACATCTATCTTCTTGTCATCAAGAAGAACTCTGTAGTCTTTGCATGCTACAGATTTTGCGTCTCCATACTCTTTTTTGGCCTTCTCTGCGCGCTCTTCAACGATATCGCAGAAACCAACGAGCTTAACATTTTTAAGTTTGGATAGGCTCGGCAGATGCTTTCCGTTGGCAATCCCTCCGCAGCCTACGATGCCGATCCTAAGTGTTTCAGCCATGCTGTTCCTCTCAACTTTTTGAAATGATCTGGTCGGCAGGTATCCAAATGAATACTGTGCCGCTCCCGATAAGGAGTTGATTACTCAACGAATGAGAAATCCATTCTAAATGTACCACCTTCAAGGCGTTTGAATGATACTCTTACAAGAAAAGTTCAATAAATCTGGCTAAAATAGTCGATTTTGTCTGCTTTTATTGCATTAAGTCAGTTACTCACATTATAAACTGTCAATTATCAATGAGAGATTATGACTGCCTAAATTTTTTTACTTTCTAGTATCAGTCTATTCCCACTGAGAACCTTTCATGCAGATAATCTCTATCCAGTAGCCTCCGGGTGCCTCCAGATAGAAGCTTCTTGTATTATCCCGGTGTGTCTTAATGGGTTTGGAATACTCCTGGGCCATAGCCTCAAGTTTTTCTTCACTCACTCTCCATGCCAGGTGTCCCGGATGCTGATCTTTCTTCACAAAGGCTAATCGTGTTCCATTAGCATCTATAAATGCCCAACTCTCATCCTTATGAAGCACTGTTGTATCTGGTATAACTCGGAGATACCAGTCCACTGCTTCGGATATGTCATCCACCTGCATTGCTAAATGGTCAAACTGAAATACCATCACTTTATCCTCACAATCCATGCCCTGGGGTTATTTGCAAAGTCATACGAGTGCCATTCCGCATTATTACTGCATTCACAGTTTTGTCTGGCTGTATAAAAGATGCCGCCTTGTAGCATTCAGCAACGCCATCGGTCCATCTTCCATCCAACGTAAGAAGAACATCTCCAGCTTTCAAACCTGCCAAATCCGCTGCTCCCCCTGGAAATACTTTTGAAATCTCCACTCCCCTTCCTTTAAAGGGTACCACCTTCATCCCCCACTGGGCACGAGGACGAACAGGCATGGAAGGAGCAGGATCGTAGAAACTTTTCATCACAGACATAAGCACATCTGGAGGACTATATTTAATGGGCTTGAATGTTACTGTAGCATCCGCATAGTCCAGTGTTGTGCGGAAATTTCCCCAGTAGCTCAAACCTAGCAGTCCATCAATAGGTCCTTCCACTTTAGAGAGAAGTCTCACTATGGGGTGGTTGAGGTAGAGCACACGCATTGAGCTTACACTCGCATTGGTGTTGTATGCACAAACAGTACTGCTGCTGTTCATACCAAGAGGAACAAGTGAGTCTGTGTTCTCCTGAGATTTATACTGACTTCCCAGGATGCCAAACTGAACAGCAGGAAGAATACCCAGTAGAGTAATTGGAGATCCTGTATCCAGCACCATAGTAAATGGCCCTTTGCCATCCACATCCACCTTAAGTGAGATGTGTCCACTAGGTAATACTTTTATGGGAACGGTGTCTGAAGCTGCTGCTGGCGTATCTGCATGACTGGATATGACAGCGGACGATACCAGGGCTGCAACAGTTACGGTATTGAGTAGTGATTTAATATGCATTACATTCCTCCTACTTCTGGATAGACAGTGTATTTCATTCGTATCCCTCCTCGCAGCACAACAACCACAACTCCAGATGACCCCACAGCACCGTTCAATATCTTTCTTGCGGCTTCCTGCGTGGGTACATTTTTTGCTGACTTACCGGGCAGGAGTATGCGTATCACTCTGTCACCTGGGCGCAGACCTGCCAATTCGGCTGGTCCTTCTTTCAGCAGAGAACCGATAACAGGCTGCGATCCTGGTTCCCACTGAATACCAAAAAGAGGACGGTCTACTGCTTTCGCTCTCTTCTGCCTGGATATCATTGAAGTTACTGTATTGATATCATTCTTCATTGTTCTATCAACCTGTTTTGCCTCTTTCTCAATGGCAGGGTCTCCCAACAAACCTGAATCTTCACCCACTAACGGCGTATATTGCACAGGTATCCATCGCATGTGCTGCCTGCTTAAATCTATTGTAATTTTGTAATGCGATAAAAACGTATAGCCGATCACTCCATCCAGCGGCTCCGCAGATAGCCCCATACTGTTCATGCCCTGAAGCTGGGCTGGCTCTTCCACCCTGCAGAGTACATCGGAGGCATGAAGTCCACCTTCAACATTAAACTCTTTACAATGCCCCCAGCCTTTGTTATCTTTGGTCACACCACATAGTTTTGCAACTTTTGGCGTTATAAATACCGTTGGAGCACCGGTGTCCATAATGAAAGTATAGGGTCCATGCCCATTTATCCTGGCTCTAATAAGTACGTGGTCAAGATTACTAAGTTGATAGGGCACATAGTATGCAGTAGGGGGTGATGCCATTACAACAGAACTAATTGATAATCCTGCTATTAAAGTATAAAGTAGTGAATAGTATCTGGTGCATTTGTTATGCATCTGGATTCCTTTCCAAAGGGCAACCCGTAATGCTAATTACAGATTAGCTGAAAACGGGAATATGCCTCATTCCATGCATCGCTGGATCCTTCAGGATGATAGGTATCCAGGCTGAACGATTTTCTTACTATGGCCCGTACATCCCGTAGTGTTGATATTTCACCCATACCAACAGCCTGCATAAGAATATTGCCTGCTGCTGTTGCTTCCACCGGGCCAGCGACAACCTCACGTCTGGTAGCATCTGCTGTGAGCTGGCAGAGGAGGCGATTTTGAGTTCCACCTCCCACAACATGAATTACATGCAGGCTGTTTCCCCGCAGTATTTCCAACTCTTCTATCACTGTACGATACTTCAACACCAGACTTTCCACACAGCACCTGATGAATGCACCCTCACTATCGGGGATTGGCTGCCCGGTATCCTTGCAAAACTGCGAGATTGCCTGCACCATATTAAAAGGAGCAAGAAACGCATGATGATCGGGATCGATAAAACTCCTGAATGGTGCTGACTTTTTTGCCATTTCAGTGAGTTCGGAATACGAGATATCTCTGCCATTTATCGCAAAACTGCGTCTACACTCCTGCACAAGCCACAACCCCATCACATTTTTAAGCAGGCGAATGGTATTGAACACTCCGCCTTCATTTGTGAAATTCCGCTTTTGTGATTCTGAATTAACAAGCGGTGCTGATAACTCTATCCCCAAGAGAGACCATGTTCCACTGCTGAGGAAAATAAAATCCTCCGAATCGGCTGGAACAGCAGCAACAGCTGATGCAGTATCGTGTTCTCCAACAGAGATGAAGGGTATGGAAGCACAGCCACACTCTGCTGCGACATCGCTGGAGACGGAGCCCGATACGGATCCTGGCATCACAGGTGGTGAGATGATGCCGGTGGGAAGACCCAGGCTTTCCAGCAGGCTGCCAGACCAGTTCCTTGTATGTGGATCCAGCATCTGAGAGGTTGATGCAATGCTGTACTCCGTCGATTTCTGACCGGTTAGCCAGAATTTCAGCAGATCTGGTATGAACAGAAGGGTTTTAGCAGATTGGAGCAGAGCGGGGCGTTTCTGCTTTAGCGCCAGAAGCTGAAACAGCGAGTTGATTTGCATGATCTGAATACCGGTTGCTGTATATATTCTATCCCTGCCCAGAATGGAGTCTGCAAGTTCAACCATGCCATCGTTAGCATGATCGCGGTAGTGTCTAGGATTGGCAAGCAGTTCGTCGTTTGCATCCAGCAAGCCGAAATCCACTCCCCATGTGTCAATGCCTACAGCAGCTAATTCCGTACCACCAGATGAGGCCATACCAAGCCCCTTCTTGCAGCCATCAAATAACCTCAGTACATCCCAGTGCATACCATCCGGCAGTCGAGTGCCACCTGTGGGAAAACGGTGCACATCTTCCAAAATCAGTGCTTTACCATCCCACTTTCCCATCACCGCTCTTCCGCTTTCCGCCCCCAGATCCAAAGCCAGATAACTCTGCTGCATGCGTCCTCCCTGTTTCAACCATATTTTGTTCACACCCAATCTCTAAAACACCAACGTTTAATAAATACAATCCCGCATGGCGAATATTTTGCTCATCTTGAGCCACATGTCAATTCATCTGGTGGAGCATGTAGTGTAATTGGTCAAATTCCGCTCCATGTCGCAGCATTCCCTGTGAATGATATAGAGAAGTCCAGAGAAGTGGGTATAATGTAAATACCAGTACACATTCCTTTAACCGTTCAACGGAGCTTCGCAATGAGTGAAAGAGCAACACGTATCATCGGTCTTCTACTTATAATGATCTCAGGGCCTATGGTTATGTTTTCATTTGACCCTGATTTCATTATGCTTCACCCCTATATCCAGGATATGCTGATTATGACCGGGTTAATTTTAACTCCCATTGGCGCCTGGATGGTGATTGCTCCAATTGAAGAAGATTACGACGAAAGCATCTCTGAACACTAGGACGAATAGCAAACTATCTGGTTTCAGAGTTGAAGTCCACCTTCAGGAATATACTCTCTAAGATATTTTGATGTCTCCTTCAACTCATTCAGAATTTTGTCTTCAGTTTTAGTACTTCCTGGTATGAGTTCCGCTACAAGCCAGTGGTGAGACACAGTTGGCAGCACCCTGCTTACTGGCGAATTGGCATAGTTTCTGTGGCTTTCACGAACAGCTTCAAGGGTTTTTTCTATTGAAATATCACCTTTTGCGTTAAATTCACTGGTGAACGGCCAATGGTGTGAGGCATCTGCTGTGGTCTGCTGCAGATGGATTACCTCGCTGCAGGCGCCAAATTGCCTCAACCACTCCAAATAATCAAGATCTCTGCCCTTCAGGCCGTAATGCATGCCTGCCATGTGTCCCACATCCAGAGTGCATATAACTGGGATAGAGTCTCCTTTTTCTGCATTAACTTTTATCAGAAACTCTTCACATTCAGCAATGGTCCATGGTTTTTCGCTGGGAATATACATCTGCTCCTGCATTAGTGCCCTGATGCCGGTTGAACGCAATCTTGAAGCCAAATCTCTAAAAGTGACGAACATCCTCTGCATTGCGGCTTCAGTTGCCTGAGGGTCTGCCAGCACTTCACATGAGAATGCATCCCAGTGACCACCCAGTAGATCTGTGCCCATCTCAACTGCCAGAAGCGCAGCTTCCATTATCCAGTCTGCCATTCGTTCTCTCGCACGTGCATCCGAGTGGGAGAGGCCATGAAACCGATGTGTAGCTACGCCTGTATAGTAGTCACAAATTGTGACCCCATAATTTTTTGCTGCCTCTTTTACTGCTGCCGCCTGCTCCTGCTGGAATGCTCTATCTCCCGAGAAGAAGGGATCGAGAACATCTCCACAAAATGAGTGGGCAGGAAAACCCGTCTCTCTGGTCAGACGCATCCAGTTGTCCGGCTGCTCCCAGCGTCGCGTAATGAATGCACCATTGATGGCAATTTCTACGGTGGGTAGACTGCTCAATTATAATCTCCTGAGTAGTTGTTTAGATATTAACGAAAGCTATACTATATGCGGCTGCCACTGTGAAAGTGCCATATTCACACGTTCAGGATCCGTCTCAAGAAAATGTACTCCCTCTTCACGCAGCAGGCGTATCTGTAACAGACGCATTTCTGGGGATCGCCGTCCCACCACAATGTGACCGCCCGCACCCACAACACGCTGCCAATTCAGGGGGCTCTGCGACAGCGACAGTGCATGTCCCACCTGCCGTGCAGTGAAATGAGTCTCTTCCACACAGTCTGCAACCTGACCATAGGTTACAACTTTGCCAATCGGCACCTGATTAACCCAGTTGTAGATCGGCTGATACATCTCCAGATATGAGGTTTCGGACTTCATGCTGACTAGAACCGGAACTCCAGGCCTCCACGAGCGGCTTTGTAGCACCCATCCAGAAGCTGTGACAGTGCCCAGCCATCGTAGATGTTGATAGTGCAGGAGGTGTTGTGCTGAATGGCTGAAACCCACTGCTGCATCGGTGATGGAAGTGCCTTGGGCAGCACTGTGGGCACCAGGTATCCCTCCATGTGTCCCATGGATACCCGATTGCTGATCATCTGGATTTTGGGACCGTTTGGAGCTGCCTCAACTGCCAGATAGCCCTCGGTTCCGTAGATCTCTAATGGATTTGGACCATGTCTGTGAGTCCATGCCACATCTATAATACCCAGTGCCTGATTGCGAAATTTCACAACTGCCACCATATTGTCGTCCACATCATAGGCCTCTGTGAGGTTCACTTTTTGGGCAACCACGCTCTCAGGCTCCCCAAGGAACCAGCGCATAATATCTACCCTGTGGCAGCCTAAATCGAAAAATGCGCCACCACCTGCCTTTTCCTCCTGACCAAACCATGCACTCCCGTGGTGGAACCAGTTATCCAGTGCAGCCATGTGGGCAATACGTGCTCTCACAGTGGTGATCTGCCCCAGCAGCCCATCATCCAGCACCTGCTTTGCAAACAGGATCTCTGGCCTGGTTCTGGAGGGCAGTGAGATCATAAACTTCACACCGCTCTCCTCAACCGCTGTCATTACAACCGTGGCATCTTCCACATTAATGGTGAGTGCCTTCTCGGTAAAAATATGTTTCCCAGCCTGTGCAGCCTTCACCAGCACCTCTTTATGCATATTGGTAGGTGCGCTGCAAACAACGGCCTGGACATCCTCTCTGGCAAGAAGCTCATCCAGTGATTGAAAAAAAGGTACCCCCCGCTTGCCCGCTTCTGCAGCACCCCGCTCAGCATCCTCATCCCATATCGCCACAGTGTTGAGCTCTGGTATTCCTGCAACCTGATCTGCGTAGCCCTGCGCATGCACATGCGCAAAAGAGAGCAGTGCGACCCCTATCTGGTCTGTACTCACTTCTTAGTGATCCCCTATCTGTTGTAAAGTGCTTTAACTTTCGGGAAAGAGACGTGGGACTCCTGCTTATTTTATGGATTTATCGGAAATGGTTTAGCTATCCTTCAGTGGATCAGGATATTCTTCCTATCTCCTATAGATTATTCAACAGAATACAGTTATAAGCTGTTATACGAAAGCTGCATAATTCTCTCCGTTAAGCTAACACATCTGCGTAAACAGGCAAATACATATCCTTGTAGTAGATAATCGCAGTTTCTGGTGGCTATATAACTAAGTGGACACACTATTGCATCGCAGCCAAGTCCGCAGTCTATCCATCGGTATTGTAGATACTCTTTTACAGCCCTGTTTGCTCAACAGGAATCTGAAAATCCAGCAAAGTTTCAAATGGCATTAGCCAGTCGCAAACCTGGGAAATCTTACGCATAATAACTTAAGGGAACTATCCAGGGCTTACACTTCAGGCTATTGTCCAGTCTTCGTAACAGCAATATCTCCTAATTTAGATCTTGCAGCATCAGGGTACGAAATTAAAGTTGTAACAACTCACCAAAATACAGGTCTTTCATGAGATAACAGACCGAAGCGACCATTGTACTGCCAACAGGAAGTCCCTGCACTCCCTGTCTCTGTTCGCAATGTGCCACTTCAGTCTGCTAAATATATCACTAACAGGAAAATCTGTATTTTGGTATTGAATGTGGTGGTTATTAGCAAAAAAGTCGAAACCGCTGACTTTAACCGCGGGTATTATAACTTGGCAGTTAACATTTACGCAATTTACAATCTAAAATGGAATAATGAAGAGATAGTTCATCTTCGGTAGAGTTTATAAAACCTGGTGTAAATTTCATGGTTCACAGACAGTCGGGAAGATAACATAAGTTCAATTAACAATTGTTAAAAACTCTAAGGTTTCCAGTGGAATTTAGGGTTGTCTGAATATCGTAATGATATACAGGTAACAATTGAAATTAAAGCAGATTATCTTTGGAGAGGATGAAGATGATGAAGACTAAAATTGTAAATAAGTTAATTCTCGCACTGGTAGTATTCACACTTGGCATGCCTGGTGTGCAGGCTCAAAGCAGATCCCGTCCGTCTTCTGGTGGTGGAAGTCATAGCGGTGGGGGCGGCGGTGGTCACTTCGGAGGTGGAGGTGGTGGTAGAAACAGTGGAGGCGGAGGAGGAGTGTCGTTTGGAGGCGGTGGCGGAAGCAGAACGAGACCCAATAACCCTCCAATTATTACGGGTGGTGGACGAAGTGTAGGCGATGGCGGGAATGGTGGCACTATAATTATAAACGGCACAACTGGTAGTGACCGCTTTAATCATTCTGCTGAAAGCTATGCTTACAACTATCAGAGCACACTCGCCAATGAAAACCGTTACGCCTATGCTGTACCATGGATTGGAACTTACTTCCCAAATGGTTATGCATACTATCCCTATTATGATCCAGCACCCGTATACGGTCAGGACTGTCCTTCTCCTTACACGTATTACGGCACCGTACCTCCATATATCAGTAATCAGACCATTCGATCTGTACCTGTAAGTCAGCAGTACCTTGCTAACATAGGACTTCCCAGCCAGTCGGGATACTATCTGAACAGAGCGGCAAGTTCACACCTGCCCATTGGTCCTAATCTGGAAAAAGCTATTCAGGATCTATCAGATTTCTGGATGCATGGAAACCTGAAGGATCTTGCAGCCCATGTGATGCGAGGGCAAAAGATTGGAGTATTCCTGGATGGTACTTACAGATATTCGCTGCTTCCTGAGGACTATCTGAGTATCTCCCGTGATGCACAGAGTTCATTGACAACTCAACAGTTCACTTTGCTTCCTGTTTCAAGACCTCAGAATAATGTGGTGGTACTTGCCGGTAAACACACCTACAAGAATAGAAAAGGCGAGACCAACAGCGTGGTTATCACTTTTGCTCTACAACGAATTGGAACTACATATTACATTATTGAAGTGGGATCGAGTCAGATCTCCACTCAACAAGGAGCTAGACCATGAGTCAGGTGCTATTTCGCACCGGTGGAGATTGGGACAGCACAACATTGAGCCGCGATGGACAGGAATGTCTGGCGGCTCAACTGTTAGTACAAATACAGGCCGGCAGGGATGGATATGGAGATGTGGTGCGGGGAGGCATAGGTGCTGGTGGCGATATAGATGCTTACATACGCCCACAATCCAACACATTAATTGAGGAGGGCATTTTTCCCGGTACAATAGAGATGCACTTCCTCCAACACTCTGTTGTTGTGATCAATAATCATCCCACATTCGATTTTCAGTTTACCCAGGTGGTATTTGACGGAAGAGACGTTACGGATCAGGTGATTGATCTTATGGTTAACATAGATTCAATCAATAACGAGGTTCAGGCGGCAATTACACTGTATCGACCGCACTGGCTAACCGCAGATGAAGTAGCAACTTTTAATTTACTATAAATTGTTCAGTGTCAGCGATTAAGGAGAACAGCATTTCCATGCAAATCCATATTTCCAGTTTCAGGCGTATGTTACTTCTTGCCACATTTTGTGTGATCGTAATATTTGGCTCTACGTCTGGCGCATTTGCCAGAGGAGGTTTTGGTGGAGGTCACGGAAGCTTTGGCGGAGGAGGACATAGCTTCGGCTCATTTGGTGGATCTCACTCCAGTTTTGGAGGAGGGTCATCCTTTGGCCACTCCGGCAGCTTTGGTTCACGGTCAGGGTCATTCGGAGGAGGATCGGGGTTCCACAGCTTCTCAGGTCATTCGTCAACGGGATCATTTGGTCATGGAAGCTCACACTATGGCGGATCGTTCGGCAGATCGGGATCATTCGGCGGCACACGTTCCTACACTCATTCCAGCAGCATGTATACCTATGGCGGTCGTTCTTACCCTGCACACTATTATGGCGGATGGAGTGACTACAGCTACGGATGGGCACATCCTGCCTGGTACTTCTATACACCATTTTACCCTGCCTTCTACTACTATCCCCCTGTTATGGGACCGGGTGGATACTATCAGCCTGGCGGCTTCAACTGGGGGCACACGTTCATTACATTAATACTATTTGTGGTACTAATGGTTATTTTGGCGCGTCTATTCTCTGGTGGCAGACGAGTGAGATATACACAGTACTAGGAGAGAGATTTGTATACAAATGGGCATGTTTCCAGTGAACCCTCCGCTTCCGATGCCGCGCGCATTACAGGCGGAGGGCTAGTACATATTGTTGTTTCTGAGACAGACCCGGTTACTTTCCACCTATTTCTGAATGAGGAATATGTTCCCCAGGAGATGGTGGAGAGTCTTTCAGTGTATGTGGAATGCCCCGAAATAACTTCTCCAACAGTAAGAGCTACTCTTGCAAGGTATGTGAAAAATGTTACGGGTCAGGTGGAACTGCAGAGGCAGGAGCTGTTTCCGTGTACTATTGAGATGCTTGCCAAAGGGAGACGCATCTCCATCACATGCCTGCATCTTGATTCGGTGGATGGTTTGTGGGTATGTATTGGCATGAAACCTGAAGGTGATGGAAACGAGTTATCTGGACTTAGAAGTATTAATTTATTAGTAAATAGTTCATTAGTCCATGCCAGTCTGGAGTGGAGCGAGGGTGGTAAAGAGGATATTTTGCCTCCTCTGTGAGAAAGGAAGTGGCATAGGTTATGCGACTGTTATTGAAAAATAGGGTGTTTTGTGTTCTCCGATTAAGTCTGTTCTGTATCTCTGGCATCCTGCCATGCCATGCGGGAATTCCAGCAGCTCCAACCACTACAAAGGCATCGGATGAGGTATATCAGACCGCGAAGACAGATCCTGAGGTAGCGCTGGGTGCGAAAGCAGCCAAAGAGGTGATGTCTGAAGAGAAGGTATTAACCTCTGGACCAGAATGGGAGAGGGTAAACAGAATCGGGCAGATTATTGCTGCTGCCGCAAACAAGTATCCCGTGCCTGCCATGTTTGGCTCTTCTGCTCATGTTCTCCTGCATTTCCACTTCTACGTTGTAGACAATCCTGATGTGAACGCATTCTCTTTACCTGGTGGGTTTGTATTTGTTAATACAGGACTGCTTAAATTTGTGCATTCAGATGACGAACTGGCAGCGGTGCTGGCACACGAAACCGGTCACGTTGAGCATCACCATGTAATTACGTTAATGAAGCAGCAGGCAAAAATTCAGAATGTGATGACTCCCATTCAGCTTGCTGCCCTGGCTATGATGCTGAGCAACAACAAGTATGATACAGCGGGTGCTGGACTGGCTACCCTGCAGGCATCTCAACTCTATTCCATCGCAAGGATAAATGGCTACAGTGTACATGCTGAAGAGGATGCAGATCATACAGCAATGATGCTGCTCATCCACACACAGTTCAGCCCTGTTGCGCTCTATACATTCATGGTGCGGCTGAATACTTACGAAAAAACGCATGGTATGGAGAACCTTGGAATCTATCGTGATCACCCACCCACACCGCAGCGTATTGCCGCAGCAAAAGAAGTTTTAAAACAGCTTAACATTCCAATTCGTGTCAGTACAGTGGACCCTACCTGGCTTCCTGTGGTTACCAGCATAAAACAGGACGGAGTGGATTTGGCTCAGATCGCTGTTAAATCCGTATTGCTGTGTACAATTGCTCCTCAGGATGGACAGACAGCAGTTCAGCGAGCCGATGTGATTGCAAAAAGACTGGACCAGCTGCTTGACGATAATGTGCCAGCATTTGAGGTGCAGGTTGATCCACAAACACAGACTGTAAACGTACACGGAGTACCAATACTCACCAGTGCCGATGCAGCAGCTCAGCATCTCACCCTAAGTGCACTCTCCACCAATCTTGGCTATGCCATCGTGCAGGTGAATGAACACAAACAGCTGGAGTTCGACTACTGACCCAGTCACCTGCTCAACTATTTAAGGTGCTTATCAGGCTGAGGGTGTGTACGGTTAGAAATACACTCCAGATGACATGGAAAAGCAATAGCTCACGAGTGGTTGTCGCCAGTACTTTCGCCAGCCTGATTTTCCTTTTCATCCTGGTTGGTGGAGCAGTTTTCTTTAGCATCGCTAACAGTCTTCACGTACTCTCACAGCTTCTGGGTCAGGTCTTCTTTGGGATGCTGATGTTAATGTTTGCAGGAGCTGTGCCGTTTGTTTCTTCCACACTTGTGCTTTCCGGCGATCATGTGCTTCTTTTCTCCTCACCAGCACCTCCACGCACTGTTCTGGCTGCGCGATTACTGGATGGCTCCGCTACCAGTGCTGCCCAGTTTCTTGTAATCGGGCTGCCGATCATACCGGCTGCTGCGCTGGCGGCACACTGGCATATAGTTACATGGCCGCTGCTCATTCCCATCTCTCTACTTTTTCTCATGATGCCAGCGTTAATGGCGTCTCTTCTGCTGCTTGTTATTCTTCAGGCTGCAGGACCACGCAGATTTAAAACTTCTGTAGTGCTTCTTAATCTTCTCATGGGCATTTTTGTATGCATTCTGTTTATTATTCAAATTCATGCAATGCCTATCCAGTGGAGCGAACTCTCAGGAAAAGGATGGAGTGTGGCAAGTGGAAACGGATTAACTCTGGATAGATACCTGCCCTCTATCTGGATCGCACACCTGCTATCGCAACCCATTCGCGGCGATAGATGGGTGGCAGATATCCTGAAGCTATTTACTCTGGATGCACTCCTGTTCGCTGCCTGCCTCGTATTGGGGAAGCGGCTGCCAGAGCTGGCGGGAGAAGCTCTTTCTTCCGTTGACACAGGAGAAAGCAAGAGAGCTTCTGGTTTTGCCAGCCGACTGCTGCCACGCGAACTTGGAGGCTTTGTAGCACGCGATCTGCAACTGGTGAAGCGCGATTCCATGCTGCTTTCCCAGCTGGGCGTACCTCTAATACTTGCAATTGTGCCTTTTGTGATAGGGCTGGAAAGCAGCGATATAGACACCAGCCAGCTGTTGTTCCCTTTCGCTGTTGGAGTTACAGCTCTCATACTCTATATGCAAACAAGTATACTTTCACTCAGTTTAACAGGTATGGACGGACAGGCATTCTGGCAGGTTATGGGCGCACCCCGCCCCATGATCTGGCATTTGATTAGCAAATGGGCAGTGAGTTCAGCCATCTCATTCATGGTAGCTTCTCTGCTGCTAGGTCTCTATGTTATTACTTTCCATGCAACACCTGTTCAGATGGTTACTGTCTGGATTTTGTTAGGGTTCACTGCCTCATCACTTTGTGGATTAGGTGTAGGGACTGCAGCTGTCTTCCCAAAGTTTGTGCACGATAATCCTGGTATCCGTGTGAGTCAGTGGGCACTTATTGTTGGATTTCTGGTCTCTGTAGGGTACAGTATGTGCGTATTGCTTCTGCTTGGTGGAGGCTATCTTTTGGAAGGTTTCATTTCTTCCACAGGTGCTGGCTCTCTCATCTGGATTGTAACTGCTATATTAATTGCCCTTTTATCGCTGCGATGCGTTGTGATCCCCATTAAGCTGGGATCTAACAAACTTCAACAGCTGGAATGGAACCTGTAGAACTGTCACCTGATACTCCACCCGTTAAAGCTAACATGCCGATCCAGACACGAATTCTGCTCACAGCATTTATTGTGATCGTTGCTG
The DNA here is from genome assembly GCA_021805395.1 of bacterium. Taxonomy (GTDB): domain Bacteria; phylum Armatimonadota; class Chthonomonadetes; order Chthonomonadales; family Chthonomonadaceae; genus JAJZFJ01. The sequence goes on along the minus strand of JAJZFJ010000314.1, from coordinate 1,748 downwards.
CTGTGGTAACACCCCCCATTTTTATGTGGCGAACAAGAGAGATGGCACAGGCACTGAGTCTTTCACATCTTCACAGGCTATCTTACGATCTGCAGCTCTACGCTCAGGATTATGACGGAGGATTACCACAGCCGATTGACTCCCGTGCCTGCATAGATTGGACCACCCGTTTGCGAGGTTATAACATCCATAAATCAACCTTGATAAACCCATCCAACCATTCTGATGTTCCCATTCATGACCCTCTCGATGCTTGCCAGGTGCATTCTGGATATGCTCTGAATGAACGATTCTATGGGTATTTTGCAAAAGGCCCCTTTCCACTTTACAACCTGGAGATACCTGAACAGACTGCACTGTTAGTAGAGGCTGGTCCTATGTGGAACCGAACTGGAAGACATGGTGACGCTGGAGTGAAATCATCGCATTATGGAATGTTTGCCTATACCGATACAGAAGACAGAGTGAGTAATCTAGTTCCATTCCCTTCCACACACAACGGACGTCTGGCGATTGTTGCAGCAGATGGTCATGCGCTTTCGGTGCGTGTTATGCACTACAGCAAAAAAGATGGGCCACATAATAGAATATATGGTCGTATTGGCAACGACATTTACGACTGGAATGGTGGACGGATGAATGGCCATACTGAAAGCCCTCCCCAGGAGTAGGAGATCAGCATGTATACTGTGAGCATCCTTATCCTGCTTCTTGCACCGCCAGCCAGCCACCAAACCAAGGCTTCAAAAGTGCATCACGTGAAACAAAATGAACTTGATGCAAGAAAAAAACCGTTACCACCCTCTACCACCAGAATGGGAGAGATTACCCAGCAAGACAGCGCAAGCATACAACTGAGGGAAGTTGGCGGTGTTCTTCATACCTATACCTGCACCACTAATACACGCTTCTGGAAAGCGGATACTTTATACAAAACCTCGCCCTTCACTATAGGGAATGCAGTTGTGCTTCATGTACACCATAACCGGAAAGCCGACACGTACAGCATAACGGACTGTGCCGACAACAGCTCGTGGAAATGGCTGTTGCAGCTAAGACGAACCATTGAAAATGGCACTGTGACTGCTGTGGATGATACCACTCTTACCCTGCTGATTGGCCAGCATACCTATAGCTACCATGTGGAACCCAGCTCGCTTTGGGGCACAAAAAACACGGTGGCTGCAAGCGACCCATTCACAGTTGGCAGCTCTGTATGGATAGTGCCGCGATACCTGCCCAGCGGTCTGATTGCGGTGCGGGCGGCAGCCGATACCGCACACTTCGCTGCCATCCTGAAGGAGCGCAGCGCGCCTTCGGTGCATGCCACACTAGTAAGCTTGAATCCTGTGACCCACACCATTACCCTGCACACGGCAGCCGGCGACCTTCGCAAGCTTCCACTAGCTGACTCGGTTGTGGTGAAACGTGGCAAAGCTTCGCTGCCGCTGACATCACTGCACCCCGGTGCTCGACTGGTTGTACGTATCCACCGGGCATCGTCGGGAGTCCGGGAGGTTTGGCGCATCTCCATAGACCTTGGCAAAGCCAGGAAATCGTGATGGCAAGCGGCAGAGGTGGGTTGGATGGTTGAAGCCCTGTGTAACAGGACCTTCCTAAAGTGCCCCACACCACACCAATCTTGCCTGCTGACGAATGCGAGATGTACCAGCCTGTAACCCTTAAGAGATTAGTTGCTTAGCTTGAAAGCTTTTATTGATAGTAAATGTAAATTACTATGTATTGTA
>JAJZFJ010000282.1 GCA_021805395.1 bacterium | reverse complement strand
GTTTTAACCACCAGTTTAAAAGAACAGGAAAACTCTGGGCGGGCTGAGATATCTTCCAGTAGAGTTGTGGAGCAAGGTAATCCAGCCATCCTCTGTGGAGCCAGAGCCGTGAATCACAATAAATGCGGGAGTATGCATCATATCCTTTGATTGTAGAGGGGTGTCCTGGACGCCATATCCCAAATGGGCTGATGCCAACCAGAACGTAGGGTTTAACTGCTTTCACCTCATCGTAGAGATCGTGTATGAAATGGTTGATATTCTCTCTGCGCCAGTCTCCCAAATCCAGCTTCCCACCCAGATGCAGGTAGCGGTGGTATGCTGCATCGTCATCAAAGTGGAGATAGCCGCTTCTCTCCTCAATGGGATAAGGATAAAAATAGTCATCTATCTGTATTCCATCCAGATTATATCGCTTAACCACATCAAGCATCACTTTTAGGACATATTTCTGAACTGCTGGAAGACCCGGATTCAGCCAAGTCTGATTACCATAATGCACTATCCAGTCAGGATGTTCTTCAATAACCGAATTTGACGCAGGTCCGCCTTTTTCACCTGGAAAGTAAGCACGAAATGGATTGAACCATGCCTGAAGAGCAAGACCCCGCTTATGGGCTTCATGTATAGCGAATTCAAGTGGATCGTAGAATGGGATAGGGGGCTCTCCCTGCTTACCTGTTAGAAAATAAGACCACGGCTCAAAAGTAGAAGCATAGAGAGCGTCGGAGGCTGGCCGTACCTGGAGCACAATCGTATTAAGATAATCCTTTTGAGCAGTATTGAGTATGTTAAGCAGTTCCTGTTTCTGTTGGGCAACAGGCAGCCCTGGCTTAGATGGCCAATCTGAATTTGCTACTGTAGCAATCCACTCTCCACGAAACTGGCGTATAACGGGAGGCGGCAGAATGACTGGATGAGGTGGGGGCACCGAGTTGACATCACCGAGAGAGTTCCCTGCTATAAGCGTAATCATCGCCAGGGCAATTCCAGCTGCTGAGAATGTTTTTGCCATCATCTGCTCCAGCTTTTACTGTAGAATATGCCTTGCCCGGAATAGCTCAAATGCAACTGCACATAGCGCAAATGCTATCCCATATATAAAAAACACCACCTGTTTCTGTGTCCAGCCGCGGTCAAGCAGCCGATGATGCAGATGGCGCTTGTCGGCGCGAGTAAGTGGAGCTCTGGCTATAATCCGTCTGGTTAGTACATGGGCATAATCGAAGATGGGAACTCCCAGCACCAGAACAGGCACAAGTACAGACACAAGAGCGGCAAGCTTGAAAGCACCCAGGATTGAGATTGCTGCCAGAGCTGTACCCAATACCCATGCCCCCACCGTGCCCATAATTATGCGTGCCGGGTTGAAGTTGTACCGCAAAAAGCCTATGCAGGCTCCCACCAGAGCTGCCGCAATGAGGGCAAGTGTGGGGCCGTCATATTTCTGCACGGTTGGCCCATCCGAGGTATGAAGCTGTGTTGCCATGAGTGCTAGGGTTGCGGCAGATATGGCACACACTCCAGCTGCCAGGCCATCCACGCCATCAATGGCATCTACAGTTTTAGTAACTCCAAATACCCAAACCACCGTAAGTAACACTGAGACCGGCATACTTAGGGCATGCCAGTTTAATAGCGGGTTGTACTGCTGGCCAACAGAACCACCAAACGGGTTTGTGATTCCCTCAATTCTCACACCTGAGCTATACAGAATGAGCCCTATGGTAATGAGGGCGAGTGTCTGAAGTTTAGGTGACAGATCCTTGAGGTCATCAATAAGACCAACAGCTGCTGCAAAAGTTACTGCCACCAGTAAACCGATTACCTCTCTTGTCCAGTCATGAATACCACTGGATATCTGTCGGGCTGTAACTGCAAAAACAGAAGCTATCAGAAAACCTATCAGAATTGCAATACCACCCAGACGAGGCATTGGCTTGGTATTCACCCGGCGCTCATTGGGAAGATCGACGGCTTTCAATCTCACTGCAAGCTGCTGCACAGTGGGAGTAACCCCTGCCACTATGAGTGCGGCAATTACAGCTGCGGCAATTATTGCATACATGAGATATCACGCTCCAGATAGAACAGTATCATTTTCTGGCTCCTACCCTTTTTGCACCAGGTTTCATGTTTGCAACAAAACTGTTTGAAGATAAATTCGGGTTCGCATTTGAAGCAAGATAGTCGAGTTGTATTGTTAAAGCAGTTGATGTATGCTGTAATCCCACTGACTTTTTAGATTTAATGAGAGAGGGGACAGAAACCTTGAATGAATTGGATTGAGCATGGATCTCCTGAATCATTCCGCTTTTCGAGTTGATAATCCACTCCCAGTGCATCGCAATCTGCTTCATTCTTTTTGCGGCAGTATCTGGTATTGATGTCGCATACACGATGGTGCTCTTTACTCCATTGTGCACAATATTCTTCACATGAGGATCTATTCTTAATGAATGAGGTAGTGGTTCACCAATAAAAAAGAAGATCGGATCCAAACTGAAACCAATTTGAGCCTGTTTCCTGAGTATGGGTAGTAGCTGAGTGAAAGTGCTTGAAGCTGGAAATATCTGGTAGCGATTTGCAGATTTATTATAGATAATCAGATTTTTCCCATTGCAGACTACCACTCTTCCTCCACCAAGTTGAGAATTCGTGATATCAATTTTAATTAGATTGGGTCGCATCAGCATAAAATTGATGTCAGACTCAAGGGTAGCACCGCCTCTAATTGTTTCTGTTATATGAGAGCTCCCATCAAAGGAGTGTAGCTGTTTGTAAAAATTTGCAGTACGATCCAACCACTCGGTGCCAGATTGCTGTTTGACTGGATTCGCGCTCAGATTAGATAGAGCGGTAAGTACAAAAAAATTGAGCAGGGCAAGAGTGAGTGTTCTCATGAATTGGATTGTACCATCTCATGGATCTTCTGAGTAGCTGGTATATTCACTCTGAGAAGTACCCAGCCTCCCTTTTCATCCAGAATTTCAGGTTTGATACCAAGCTTATCAGATCTTGGTATCACATCCATACGGTATGTATGCATACTTGTGACTATATCGACAGGACCTGGAGAGGGCACAGGAAAAGCTCTCATCCACCGATAGAGCGTAACATTCTTGTTTTCATATGGCGAGTAATTTGAGTAAAAGTTCATACTGGGTCTTCTGGGAATGATATGGTAATAAACGATGGGAATACCCTGTTTAGCGTCACTATCTGCATCCTTGGCCATTAGCTGATAAGGTCCCAAGACATCTCTTCCCAATATAGGATACATCACAGCGCAGCCTATTATGGTGGAAAACAGAAGAGTTGATGCGAATACGGCTACACCCTTTAGATGAGCGGCATTTCCTTTGTTTCTGAAAAAAATGTACCCTATTACAATGCCTGCATTCATGAAAACAAGAAGAAACTGTAAATTTGTAACCAGATTAGGATAGAGCGGCGCATTCTTCGGTACCAGATGTGGAGCAATGATAACCGCAACAAGCAGGAAGAGGGAAGTTCCTAAAGTAAATTCTGCACCTTTTTTGAGAGATCTTGCTACCTCTTTAGATATGTTCACAGATAACGCAGTATCCAGCCAGCGCCCCAACAGGATGGCAGCGGCGGGGAAAGCCGGCGCTATGTATGTCGGCAGTTTGGCAGCAGCAATAGAGAAACAGACAAATATCGTCCAGAACCAGCACTGCAGGTATTTTTCATGCTCCCAATTCCTGTCACTACTTTTAGCATAGGTTCTGAATGCTGCTGGAGCAAAGCCTGCCCAGGGTAAGAAAAACACCGCAAAATAGATGAAATATGTAAAGAACGGTGCATCATGCACCTTATCTAATCCACGAAATCTTCCAATGTGCTGCCGTATGATATACTCCTGCACCCAAGTCAATCCTAGTTCATCTCTACCGCCGGCCTTCCAGATGAGATAGTGCCATGGGACGGTTATAATGAGGCATAACAGTATTCCTGCAAGAGGCCACAAAGCCACGCAGCCTTCGCGTAGAGATTTGAGCGGTCTAAGCTTGATGGCAAATAGAAATGCCGATCCGTTGCCGTTGCTGTTGCCCAGTTTTATATGCAGTGATCGCACAAGTAGATAAACACCGAAAGCGATTGGAGGAAGGATGAGGCCGACAGCTCCTTTTGTGAGGATTGCCAGTGCACTGGTTAGCCAAAATCCAATGGCCATCCATCGCATTCTGGAATAGTTTCCAACCATGTAAGCCTCTAGAGCATAAAAGAACGACAGCATCTGAAGTGTAAAAAATAGTGTTACAGGGCAGTCAGTAGTGAACTGTCTGGCATCCAATATAGTCAATGGAGAAGTAGCGTATACAAGTCCTGCAAGAAAACCTGCTCTAGCACCAAACCAGCGGGAACCAGTTTGAGCTATTAGCAAAGTTGTAACCAGAGAGATAATCGCTACAGGAAATCGTACTGCCCAAGGGTTTGTACCAAACAATCGAATGGAAGCTGCACCTATCCAGTAGATGAAAATGGGCTTTTCAAAAAAAGGAACCTTAACTAAAGGATGCTTGCCCGGCACCATACTGTTTAGAAAGGGAGTGATCCAGTTATTGGAATCTGACATCACTCTGGAGCACGTTGCATACAGGCCTTCATCCAGATCAAAGATGGGAGCTGAACCAAGTTTGAAGAAAAACAGGCCAAGACATACTAATATCAAAATACTCCAAGCCATAATCGATAGCTTGTCAGGAGGTTTTTGAATTGATTTATTTTTTTCCAAAAGAGGCATCATCAATAGTGATACGTATTATATCTCAATCACTGTCTTATCAGATACCTTTGAATGAGAAAACGTGAGAATGACTTTAATATCTTACCATAATGATGTTACTGTACACGTCCTATAATAGTTCATCTTTTGAGATACGGCATAATTACTAGCCCACAAGAAAGGAATTTGCAGCCATGAAACAACATATTTTAATGTCGTTATTTATATTGGGCATGTTATGCGCCCCTTCAAGTTCCTCTCCCTCAGGTAGTCAGTATAAGGTAGCGGCACTCATAAAAACATATTATAAACAACAGGTAAGCGATCTCAATCATGGCAATATAGCCGGCTTTCTGTCGTACTGCAGTTCGGATTATCAGGACACAGGAAGTCAGGATGAGTACTTAAATTTGGTTTCTACAGCATATTACATTAAAACAATCATGAATCTGGCGCACCACAGCCATTTTAATTACCAAATTGTGAGATTGGAAATGCATGGTGATAATGCTTTGGCAGTATGTGAAGTTACCATGTCGGCAATGTTACGAAAATCTGGTGGCGAGTTGGTGAAATGGAAGACCAGTGGCATTGTGCTTGAGAAGTGGAAGCTGACCAATGCAGGATGGCGCAAACAGCTAACCAGGTCGATATCAGCACAGAGCACTGTAAACGGGAAGCCAGTATGATGCCGGTTAAAGTGTAGGTAAAAGCATTGCTCAGGGGAGTTTGTTCAGCTCCTCAATCGCTTCCTGAATACTTAGGATGTCATCATCTGTTCCTTTTTTACGCATGATAGAGACGATCTCATCCGTATTGCAGCTGCAATCCAGATCGATGAGACTTAACACGAGCCAGGATACGGTTTCGGTGCAGGCATTTTTGCCGCGCAATACTCGCAAGAGGAGTTCACATACTACAGGGCATAGGGAATCAGTCTGAATAACCATGGCAGTGAGCGCCTGAGTGATGTACACTGCCGGATTGTTCTCCCCGGAAGCAGTATCAAGCATGCGTTCTAGATCTCCAATTATTCTTTCATCCCACCGAGAGCATATTTCAGACGCTGTTTCGTGTGACCGTTCATCCCCATCAGAGAGAAGCGAAAACACCTGTTCTCGTCTATCAAAGCCATAATCGCCCATAAAGCTGAGGGTAACCAGCGCCCTCAAATCAGTGAAGTTAGCAGGTTTATTCCGACCTTTACCGCGCTCAATGGAATAGCTTTTATCGGTACCAATGGTTATGAGCTGATCTGCTATTTTCTCGGGATTCAAAGATTCCTGCAGTTTTGCTGCCAGCTCCTCCAGCTGAGATACCTCACAATCCTCGGTGAGTATGTTAAGGTACTCGGGAATTAGAGAGGTTTTGATAGCGGGACGGATGGCATGCTTATGCTTGCGATTTGGACGATTAGACAATATTTTGTACTCTCATTCTATTCGAACAGACCTCCAAGCAGGCTGCCTGCTTCGGAAATGTCTTCGGTTTCACTGCTTGTATCGAGTTCTGGAAGCGAGTTACGCAAACCTAAAAGAAAACATGAAGGAGAGACAGGAGCGTTGTTCCAGCTGTCGATTGATGACACATACAGAATGTCTCTTGCACGGCTTGCAATTACATAAGCGATGCGTCTCTCTTCTGATAGATCCTCAGCCCTTTTATGTGGCAGCAGACTATCTGACCAGCCCACTGCAAATACACATTTCCATTCCAAACCTTTTGCTCCATGACCAGTACACAGCGTGACAGCTTCAGTTCGTGCTTTTTTGGTCTTGTTTCGCTGTTTCGCCTCCTGAACCTTCTCAATCGCTTTCAGGTAAGCCTCAGCATCCTGGTAATGGGAAGCGGCAGCCTGCATTCTGAGCAGGTTCTGAATGCGGTCCTCTTCGCCGCCCTGCTCCCTGACCGTTCGAGGATCTCCCAATACCCATCTGTCGTAGTCAGTTACTTTCCTCAGCAGCTGAATAATCTCTCCTGCATTCTTACACTGCTCCACCTGGCTCTCTATCTGCTGCAGACTGTTCTGTAACTGACGAAGACCTTTGTGTGATTTCATGTCCGGTGCATAAAAATCGGGGAGTATATCACGAATTCGGGCTGATCTAAGTGAAGCCAGATGATTTAACTGAGGGATGACTGCCCTTGAGATGGATCTGTCGGGAATATTAAGCAGCGCAATGAGCCATTCATCTGCATGCAGTTCGCCATTGTGGCCAGAAGGGGACAGATATCTGAGATAGGAGACTATACCCTGTATCTCTCGCCTTGAATAGAAGTCACTCTCATCTCGAATGGTGCACGGTATTTCTCGTTCTGCAAATATCCTCTCAAATGCCTCACTCTGGGCGTTTACTCTGAATAGAACAGCCATATCCCGGTAGGGAACACCTTTAGCCTTAAGAGCTTCAATACGGTTAGCGGTATGGATCGCCTCTTCGTCGGGATCACCAAAACGATCCCATATTACCGGCTCACCCTCACTACGTGTGGTCACAAATGGAATATCTCTTCTGTTCTCATCCTGTTTTATGAGAGTGTCTGCGAAACGCATGATATTGCCGGTCGAACGATAATTCTCCCTCAGTTCATACACCACAGTATCAGGGTGATTTGCAAACCGGTGGAATGTAGTGGAGTCGGCTCCTCTGAAGGCGTAAAGAGATTGATCTGGATCACCCACCAGCATCACACTCTTATGATCTCTGCCCAGAGCAAATGTTACCGCATACTGCGGCGTGTTCATATCCTGGCATTCGTCCACAATGATATGCGAGAACTTTGAGGCATGTCTTGCACGGACTTCCTCATTGGTTTCCAGTAGATCACGGGTTTTAAGAATGAGGTCGTCAAAATCAAACAGTACTTTTTCAGCTTTTAATTTCTCAAACTTGCGCCATACCCTGGCAAATTCCTTATCCTCCTCAGATCCGTCATTCTTGTATTTAGCAGCCGTGTATCCCTGATTTTTACACCAGGATACGCGTGACAGAAAAGCCTTCACACCTCCTTCCAGGTCGGTGGCGTTTGCAAGTTCTGCCAATCCACGCTGCTGGACTACTTCTGTGAGTAGAGTGAAAGGAACCTTCTCCTCTTTAAGCACCATGAGACAGAGGGAATGAAGTGTGGAGATAAAAGTGGATCCAGAGAGATGTTTTGGAAGCAGTTCGTTAATTCTGGCACGCATCTCTTCTGTGGCATCTTTCGTGAATGTTGTAACCAGTACACTATTGCCAGATAGAGCCAGTTTGGCGGCGCGCAGCGTTACAACGCTTGTCTTCCCACTACCGGGTCCGGCATAAACGGTAGCTGGTCCCGTTTTGTGCTCCACTGCCGCTTTCTGCATTTTACTTAACTGCTGCATCAATTACTCTCTTGGATAACTGAATTCAAAGCAAATCACCAAAATGGAACAGTTTTGGGCTTCAAATTCAGCCCCTGCATATCCACCACTGTCATATAGTTTATGGCATTACAACACTGTTCATGATACCGTATCCAGGGTGAAGTGGGTAGTTGGTGGTGCTATCTTTGCAGTAGTGCAATGCTCTGGAACTGGTATGCATTACTTTGCGGGATAGCAGCTATAATGAGAGGTGGTATCTTGTACACAATATCACCCCTGGAGAGACCCATGAGCCAACGTGATCCTGCATTGAATATAGCTTCGGCTGATAAGTATGATGCCCAGGCATTCCGAAGACAGCGTATTGCCACCACTTCTGGGAAATATGCCTGGAGCAGAGTTTCAGGCGACAGCGATGCGAAGTTGGCATGGAGATGCGATTTCCGGGAGGAGTTTTCCAACGCTTTAGGAGGGTTGACTAAGTGGGAAAAGGTACCACTTAACCCAAAGGTAAACGAGGTTGTTCAGCTGGATGGATATAAGAGAGAGAGGATCTCCTTTGACACCCGTGTCGGCTTGAGAGCTTATGGGTATCTGCTCATCCCGGATGGTGCAAGATTACCCCTGCCTGCGGTAGTATGCATTCCAGGGCATGGTAGAGGAGTTGCTACCTGCGTTGGCATTCGTCCAGATGGCAGCCAGCGTGCACTCAATAATCCAGATGAGTATTCAGCTGACTTTGCCTTGCAGTGTGTTTCCAGTGGGTTTGCTGCATTCGCAATAGAGTCGATAAGTTTTGGAGAACGTTGTGATGTAGATCTTCAGGCAAAATCTAAGGATGCTTCCTCATGCTCCAGAGATGCATCTGCCGCACTCATGTTAGGTGAAACAGTGGCTGGCTGGAGAGTGTGGGACGCAATGCGCGCCATAGACTATCTGGAAACGCGGGTGGATCTGTTGAATCCTGCTCAGATTGGTGCAATGGGTATCTCTGGAGGAGGGCTTGTGTCTCTATTCCTTGCAGCACTGGATGAAAGAATTGCAGCTACTGTTGTCAGCGGCTATTTCAACACATTTGCAAACTCAGTTCTGTCAATCGATCACTGTATAGATAACTTTGTACCCGGACTTCTGAAACTCTGCGAGATGTATGATTTGGCAGGGCTTACTGCACCTCGCGCACTCTTCGTTGAGAGCGGTACCGAAGACCCCATCTTCCCGCTGAAAAGCTTCATGGAGGCTGTTGAACATGCTAAAAGAATCTATCAAGATTCTGGAATGCCAGAGGCTTTTGGTTATGAGGTGTTTGAAGGGGGACATCAGTTTTACGGCAAAGGTGCTTTTGAATTCCTGAAAAGTATATGGAAGTGAATCGCCTCTAACACAACTTTTATCTCGATTTCTATACCTTTATAAGAGATCAGCCCAGATGTATAATCCCCGTTATCTGCCTGATTGTATTGAATACATGAAACCAGTTGACCTCCAATTCGTAACAAACTCTGGTATGTTCCAACCAGTATTTATCATGTCATGGGCTGCCTATGATATGATAGAATTCAAGACGTTCTGATAGATATATCTAACCGCAAAGAAAGAGTCGTTATGGTCAATCCGTCCAACATACTAGAGGTGAATGATCTTTGTAAGAACTACAAAGAGAGAAAAGCTGTAGATAACCTTACCTTCCATATTAAACGTGGCGAGATATTTGGGCTTTTAGGACCGAATGGCGCAGGTAAAACTACTACTCTAAGTATGCTTGTGGGCATATTGAAGCCCTTGTCAGGAACAATCTATCTTGAAGGTGAGCGGTTCAATGGATCACCACAATCCCGATCAATTCTTGGCATTGCCCCGCAGGAACTAGCCATCTATCCCAAACTGACTGGTAGAGAGAACTTGAGATTCTTTGGGTCACTATATCGGTTAAGTGGTGCTGAACTCGATAGAAGAACAGAGGAGATCTTATCGTTAGTGGGATTGTCGGATAGAGCAGACAATTTGACTGAAGAGTATTCTGGCGGCATGAAGAGGCGTCTGAACCTTGCAGCAGGTTTGATGCACAATCCGAAACTGCTTCTCCTGGATGAGCCAACTGTTGGAATAGATCCACAATCTCGCAATCATATCTTTGAAGGTGTGCGGCGGCTGAATAAGGAAGGGCTCAGCATTCTCTATACCAGCCACTACATGGAGGAGGTTGAGGCACTATGCCACCGGGTAGGCATTATGGACGGAGGACGGCTCGTTGCCTGCGACACTGTGCCAAACCTTATATCAACAGCAGGAAATGCTGTGGTGGTTGTTACCCTGGGCGAAGAAGCAAGTGATGCTCAAATTCAGGAGCTGCGATCGTTACCCGGGGTTGTGGACATTGAGTGTATGAGAACAGATGAGCCCATTGGAAGCAGTCTGCTGCGTGTCCATGCCCTGGAACCGGACCGTTTGCTTTCATCCCTCGTCTCAAGGTTAAACAGTTCAGGACTTTCTCTGCTTTCATTAACTGTACAGCGACCCACTCTGGAAGACGTGTTTCTAAGTCTTACCGGCAAAAGTTTACGAGACTAAGAGGTAACAGATGCGTTCTATTGGGATAGTAATGCGAAAAGACCTGAAACTGATATTTAGAGATCGTACCGCTTTGATCTTTTTGTTTGGTTTGCCTGTTATATTTGCGCTGCTATTTGGAATGATCTATCGCGGAAAGGGCGGTACAGGGGCACTGCATCTCTCAGTTCAGGTAACGGATTATGACAGAAGCGCTGAAAGCAGGACTACTGTTCAGAATATGCAGAAAGCTGGGATCACAGTTCATTCTTTAGCACCTCAGCCTGGTATTGCGAAAAAAGTTCAGCATGGGAATTTCCACGATGTTCTCATAATTCCAGCAGGATATGGAGCATCCATTCACGCTTGGGCACATAATACTCTGAGTTCAGGTGCCAGTTCCAGCAATGCGTTCAGTAAACCCGCCCTCACGTTACTTGTTGATCCAGCACAGACTCAGTTAGAGGGTATTCTGACAGCAATGGTGAATGGTGCAGCCATGCGCACAGCAAGTACTGAGAAAGTGAGATATCTTGTAAAAGCTTTTCCTGCTTCCAGATCCCTCATCTCAGCTCTTACTCAACAGGGCAAGAAAACAGCTCCCTTTGTATTAAATGTGAACGATAAAGCAACCGGCACCAGGAGCGTTAAGCCTACACCTGGTGATGAGCAGATGCCTGGGCTGATCATCTATTTTCTCTTTTTTATGGCAAATAGTGTTGCACTCACACTGATTGAAGAGAGGAAAGAAGGCACATTGAGGCGCATGCTAAGTTCTCCTCTCTCCTCATCCAGCCTGTTAACTGGAAAGCTCCTCGCACGTGCAACAGTGGGTATTCTACAGCTATCGCTTCTTATATTGCTTGGCGTATTTACCATGCATATGCACATTACAGTTGCGCCTTTTGGTATGGCACTCATCTACCTCCTCTGTATCTATGCCGCTACCGGTATGGGATTACTGATTGCTACTTTAGGACGGACGCAGGAACAGATACAGGGCATGGTTACAATGCTGCTGCTAGTGATGGGGCTGTTTTCTGGATGCCTGCTGCCAAGGGTTCTACTGCCAAAGTTTATGCGCCAGGTGAGCTACATCACACCGCACGCCTGGGCACTTAAAGCGGTGGACGACTTGTTGCTGAGACGTTTAAACTTCACAAGTGCTCTAATTCCCCTTTGTGTTCTGTTCCTGTTTGGCACTGTTTTCTATGTGCTTGCTTTAGCTAGGTTTCGGGTGGACTAGAAAGAACTCTTCAACTGCATAGTTCACACTGCGCGAGAACTTAAACGGTTCCAGATAAAATGACTTTGCTCACACACGTACATGTCTACTTACAGCATCTCACCTGTAGGCAGCAACAATCCCATTCGCAACAAAGTTACCGTTAACCATGTTATGCTTGTCTGCTGCAGGTATTTCCACAAGTAGGCAGGCGGAGTGAGGAGCAATTTCCAGCCACTCCTGTTTGGCAGCACTCTTGTTGATTATCTTGCGTGATACGGCATCGTATAATAGCTTCCTTCCACCTGTGAGAATCACCTTTACCCTTTTGGTTACGGAGTAAGGATTATAAAACAGATAGGTGGGAAAGGCAGTTCCATGGTCAAAATCAGTTTTCAAGCAGTCTAGCTTGAGGATGCCCGGAACGTTAGTGGTTTGAACAACTGCTCCCAGCATTCCACAATAGGACGAACCGTAGACAGCTAGATTTGTTTTTGGTCCCCAGTTATAAGTGAGTGGATCTCCGGTTGCGCAAGGGGAATCACCATTCCAGCTGACTCTTAGCCCCTCACATGCGATTACATCGAGCGGGTCCGCAGACCACTCACCGCCAAAGTTGTGACTTGCAGGAAGCTGATTTGAATAAAACAGCCTTGCTGCATTCGTTAGGTTCAGCATCCACTTCCCTATCGCTGTGGCATATTGGGGAGCATATCTGACAATAGGCAGCAACGCTCCTGCCTGTGCAAATGAGTTCATGGCAAAGGCGTAGCCACCATGGTCTGTTGTACTGCCAATCAGTCCATAGCAATCGTAATGTCCCCATTTCTGTTCAATCATTCCCCAGCCAGGTCGCACGGCACTGGTTCCAAAACACCAGTTCAGCATCTTGTTCAGTGGGTAGTGAGTATGTATCTCAGCATTCATCCTGGCAGCTGTCACTACACCCCAGGGAAGCAGATTTTCATAGAGTGGATTGATGCTCTCCTGACTTAGAAAGCTCTCACACGTTTTAGCACTTGTGAGGAAAGCAGGGTTATGGAAACGAGTCCAGGCAGCAAACTCTATCCATGCTATTCCAGCTGCAGAATCTGGTTCTGTCCATTTGCCATTTTTCACTGGCTTCCTGGTTTTGAAATTGAACCCCGTGTAATTGAAATCTGGTTTGCCTTCGCCGTTTACCATTTTCGAGGTGACACCTGCCCATTGAAGAGATGACCGTTTCATGATGTTTCGCATTGAAATGCTGTTTGGACATTTATATGAGATGGCATCAAACAGTATCTGTGGCCAGATGTCGTACCAAAACGAACCACTGCCAGCCGAATCAAGATTGTTCAGTACCAGATCGGTTCCATTATGACGGTTATAGAACGCTTCACACATCTTCACATAGTTGTATTTTCCAGACTGGAGGTTTTCTCCCACCAGTTCGCCGGATAGTACTGACGAGAGTGCAGCTATTCCCTCGGCATTCGCAGTTGACTGCTTGTTATCTCCCACATAGGAGCTTATTCCAAAACATGGTTTGCCAGTGTTATCCGAGTATGGAAGTATCCAGACCAAAGGTAGATATTTTCCTTTGGCTTCCGGATTAAATACAAAATGGATATACTCTTGCGTGAGCTTCTTCCAGTTTCTAATATGAAGAGGTTGAGGTAGATTCGGCATCTGTTGAACTGCCTCAATATTATATTGATCAACCATAAGTGAAGCAGCTTGGCAGATGCTGAATGGATAGTACAGCAGGATGGAAGCCTGTACTATGCCGAGCAGTGACAGCTTTGTGAAGTTCATGTTCTGTTTCACGGCTTCTTGGCTGTGCTGGCGTCTGGCTGTGAGCCTGGCTTACCGCTGAACATGGCTGGGTTAGGTCTTGGCGTGTGTGGAGAAGCTGTCATACTATGGAAATAAACAGCTCCAATAACTAGCAGTACTACAATGAGTGTGCCAGCGATTACCGGGCCAGAGAGATTACGTTTCATGCGACTAATTCCTTTTTACTTAATGCTGTAGTTGGGGAGTAAACCGTTTGACTCCCCAGATGATTCAGCCTGTTTTAAAGAAGAAGCTAATCCACGTCGTGTGGATCACCGGTTCCTGGAGATGCCTCGTTGCAGTGAGGGCACGCTGTGTAAGAGTCATCGGAGAGAAACCAGTCCAGATCCATTCCCTTTGGTGGACAGCCCCATCCGAGATTACAGTATCTTAACTGTCTCCACTGCGACCCTATCACCTTTTTTGCATGACCGTCTGTAAACACTGCATTCAGCGCCATCTTGGCAGGATCTATGGGTGACTGGTATACGGTGGTTTTTGGATCATTGTGCCATGATGCATACTCATAAATAACAACATTTTGTGAAGGCAGTGCAACCTCAGCATCCATCACAGGATGCCCGTCAAACCATGGACCGCCGGCGAATGCTTTCTTGTAGAAGTATGAGACTCCCATGGGAGCATCCTTTTCCAGCTGGGTTACGTAGAACTGGTTTGGAGTTCCACACCAACCCTGTGGCTGGCCAGATAACCAGAATGGTGATTCAGAACTGGGGCAGTGGTATATTCCACCAGACTTAATATAGGGATATGTAAGCACTGCCCATCCACCATTCGCATTAAACCATCCCAGGTCTGGGGCGCATCCGTCACCCATGGTACTGTTTGCAATAATGGAGGGATACGACTCATCGTAGTCCTGCACATACATCTGCATAGCAATCCCAATCTGTGCCAAATTGGAGATGCAGGTTATACTTCTTGCCTCTTCCCTTGCTTTTGCAAAAACAGGAAATAGAATGGCTGCAAGTATAGCAATAATAGCAATAACAACTAGGAGTTCAATAAGTGTGAATGCCTTTGTTGCACTGCTCTGCCGATTGGGAATATTCATGGTGTTGTCCTTCTGAACCACGTTCATTGTGGTGCTGATGTGGAATCCCTGAGGATCAGTTCAGTGGGAATCCGGTGAGTGAGTGGGAGAGATTTATCCTGATTACCTTTGATGAGGTATTCTACTGCCCTGTAACCTAACAAGGGGATATTTTGACGAACTGCGGTAAGAGCAGGATCCAGATGCGCTGCAGCAGGTGGATCATCGAAACAGATGAGAGAGATGTCTTCTGGTACTCGCACATTCAGAAAATTCAGCCTGCGGATTACTGCCAGTGTAATGAGGAAGTCACTTGAGATGAGTGCTGTGGGAAGGTTATCTTTTTCCAGCCAGTCTGTTACATGTGCAGAGAACCGTTCTGGTCTCTGCTCCTGCACTATTTTGATCCATTCTGGAGAAAGTTCCAGATTATGTTTGGACATGGATGAAAGATAACCCTGCAATCTCTCGAAATGATCTGGTACGGTTGCTGTGAGTGAGCAGAACCCAATTTTACTGTGGCCGAGCTGGACCAGGAATGATACAGCCTGCTCGATACCCATAAAATTATCAGACGAAAGTGAAGGTACGCGGTCATCATTGAGAATGCCAGGTACAGCAATCACCGGCTTGCCCGCTTCCAGTATGCTTTCCAGATACGGAAGATCGCTATAGTTCGGACGAATTACTAACAGACCTGAGTGTGTGGGGAGATCTGGCAGCTGAATCTCGGCCTCATTCGAAGTTCTGTAGTGCACCTGAAGCTTGAATTCCATGCATGCCTGGTTTATTCCCTGAAAAAGTGGATTCAGAAAATCCGCGCTGACTTCCGTTTGCTCTCTTGGCCAGTTGCATAGAACGGTGATGCTGTCTGTTTGACTGATCACAGGTGATGCCACAACAGTGCGTCTGCCGCTTCCTGCCTTTACAACCCCCTCTCTGACCAGATCCTGAAGTGCGCGGTCTACTGTGGCAACAGCGGTGTTATAACGCTCTGCGAGATCTGTTCTAGTTGGCAGAACATCCCCAGGAAGCAATGCTTCCGACTCAATTTGATGGACGATCTCCTTTTTAATCTGTTTGTAGAGCGACATACTTCGCATGTTGAGTTCCTTGAACACACAAGTAGTGATACAGTGGTAAAACATATAGAACCAGAATATAGATGTGCAAAAAACTAGTTTTCTTATTATAACACATATATCTTCATATTGAAGCATTATTTTTACTTTAAATTGCAAATACTTGAGATTTCTAAAACAGCTCTCTTGTTCAGCTCAATCAGTGCTGAGTACCTGAAAAGCTTCGGTTAAGACTTTTGTGCATAGGTTAGATGCATTTTCAGTTTTGCCAGTCCATGTGGGTATCGGTTTGCCAACATTTCTGAACCTTATAGAAGAGTAATTTCGTAGCAAATCTAGAGGAGCTATGTTCTGCTGCATATCTTTGCATTCAACCTGACTATGGAAATCGAAGTCGATTGGTGATAGCAGCGTCGTCTGGAATATACAATCATTGAAAGGGAAAGAAATAATGGGCAACCGAGTGAAAGAGATCCTGGACTATTACAGTGGTGAAAACCCTGGTGTTCTCACTAATCTGGCACGTCTAATGAATCACGGTAAACTGGCGGGAACAGGCAGAATGATCATCCTGCCGGTCGACCAGGGCTTTGAGCATGGGCCGGCACGTAGCTTTGCAATGAACACGCCAGCTTATGATCCGCGATACCATTTTCAGCTTGCCATTGATGCAGGATTGAACGGTTTCGCAGCTCCGCTTGGCTTTATTGAAGCAGGAGCTTCCGAGTTTGCTGGACAGATTCCCCTCATACTTAAAGTAAACAGCCACGACCTGCTGCATCCTGAGATTGAACCGATGAGTGCCCAGACTGCTTCCGTCGGAGACGCTCTAAGGCTCGGCTGTGTTGCCATTGGATATACCATCTATCCGGGTACTCAGGATCAGCAGGTGCAGTTTGAGCAGCTGCGAGAGCTGGCTGAAGAGGCTAAAGCTTCTGGTTTAGCGGTGGTGGTATGGTCGTACCCGCGAGGCGGTGGGATTAGCAAGGCAGGTGAAACTGCACTGGATGTGATTGCTTATGGTGCCCATATTGCTGCACAGCTGGGAGCACATATCATAAAGGTTAAACTTCCTTCCGCACACCTGGAGTTTGAGGAGGCAAAGAAGGTTTATATTGAGCAGAAGATACCACTAACTACTGCTGCAGAACGTGTACGGCATGTGGTACAGAGTTCGTTTAATGGCAGAAGGATTGTGATTTTCTCTGGCGGTGCAAAAGAGGACGACAAAACCATTCTGGAGGAAGTGCAGGCTATTCATGATGGTGGAGGCTTTGGGTCGATTATTGGCCGTAACTCATTCCAACGCTCCAAGCCGGATGCAATGAAGCTGCTTGGTGAGATGCTGAATATCTACAATAAGAAGTAGTCAGTCGAGTGGCGGGGGAGCGTGTTGACTGGTAAATGTACGTGCGTGGTAGGTTTACCTTCGGCACCTCTCCCCGACACAGCGTCGCCGTATGCACGGCACTAAAGTACCGTGCTGAAATCCCAAAGCCCACCTGCGTGGGCTAGACGCGATAGCCTGCTTCCTCTGTTCGTTACTGCTGTTTGATTGTTTTTTCTGCTACCTTGCCTGCGGCACCTCTCCCCCCACACTACGTCGCGGCCCTCCCCTCGCCATTCGCTAGCGCTCATTAAGGGAGGGTGGGAGTGCGAACTGCTTGGCATGTGGGATTTCCTGCAAGGGGGTAACGTCCCCATAACAAATTCACGGTACTGTTAACAGTACCAGTGTTTCGTCCACGTAGGTGGACGTGTCTGGGCAGGCGGGGGTTTTAACCTATGCTAACAAAGCTTGGAAATTGATAATTATTGCTAATTAATGCTTTCAAGCTAAACAGCAAATCCTATACTGTTTTCGCTCGTGGCACATGCAAGTGTTGACAGCATCTACCTGCGCGAATGCCAGATGCGAAGTGCATTGCATGTGGCATTTCCCTCAAATGAGTATGGGTGAGATGTAAACATATGCCAGCATGAGCAAACATTGCGAAAAATATATCTATAAAAATGACCATCCAATTGACAAATCAATTCCTCTTAAATCATGATTACTGCGTTAGATTCCATCTCTTCTCAAAATAAACGTTAAAACATTTAATAAACAGGATGCAGCGCTCCTAACACACTTACAGCATCTATGCTGCTCTTTTAGTGGAGAAATATCAAAGTTGAAACAATGGACCCGAATTTTACTGTGCCTGGGATTAATCCTTGCCCCATTAACAGTAGGTGCTGAACCTAAAAGTTTTGATCCACGTTTGCAAAAATCTATGGTAACCCTACAAGATCACTCCATCTCAATTGGTGCACTCTTGAAACGGGTTTCGAAACAGACTGGTGTCGATTTGGAGATGGATGACCATACCACCCTTTCAGGCACTCTCCTCTATGTGAATCTGACGAAAGTGCCTTTAATCAGTTTCCTCTACTCGCTTTCATCCCTGCTCAGTCTTAATAATGCTTCTATCTACTGGGAAAGGAATGAAGGAGGCAAGCTGCCGTCTTACTGGTTGATGGAGTCTCAGGATGCCAGAGATCTGCTGGGCAGAATACAGGCGATTCAGTTTCAGCATATGAGAGATGTTTTGGCCACTTTGAAGGGGCTTGCTTATGCCACAGGTTCAGACAGGGTCGATTGGTTCAAGAAATACTTAAAAGAAGAGGGTTGCTCTCCTGCTGAGATTAAATCAGAACTGAACTATGAGACAAAAGACTATCCTGATATTGATGATCCCCAGCAAAAAGATGCCGATTCCTGGGTAAGATTTTTCTATGAGGATATCCCTTCAAATCTCAGATATTCTCTCACCCATACGCCAAGTGAGTTTCATATTCCCTATTCTGACATTTCC
>JAJZFJ010000013.1 GCA_021805395.1 bacterium | reverse complement strand
ATCTGCCATTATACAGATTGCTGTCCATCCAACTGCTGCCCTTTAGTCTGAGTGATGCACACTCTGCTGCAAAAACATCATCCCCAGTTCGCTTTGCCATAATAGACATAGATTCTAATGCAGCAAGATACCAGACATTGCACAGCGGATTAGGACCTATAAACTCGACATCGTATGTGTTATGCTGCGAGCCTTCCAAAACACCGTCTTTATCTGCATCCCATCCACCTTCGACCCAAGCAAATTCCAGCATCTTCTTCATGGTTGGATACCATTTTGCCAGCCATGCTGCCGAACTCTCATCTCCATCCACTAGTGTCTGTTCATAACATCTAACAATCAAACCCATCTGTCCATCAGCTGCAGCTCCGTTCCATGTCTGGTTCATAAGTGGAATAGAGATACGGAATCTTTCTCCCCCATCACTCACCACTCCATGCGCCAGATGACTCTCCAGCATGCTCCTGTGCAGATCAGGAAACAGATGTACTGTTGCTTCCTCATAGTTCCATACATGCGTACAGGATCCTGTGCAGCAGCCTGTGTTGCCTCCGCACCCCTCCCAGCCAAAGAATGTGCCATCCAGTGTGCGAAAGCAAGTTTGTGTACGTAGAGGAGTGAGATTGAAAAGTGCAGCTTCCCGCAAGGCATGTGGTGCTGGATGAGATACCACGCTCTCAACAAACTCTACAGTGCGTTTATGCAGATCTGGCAGACGAGGGATGATGGAGTCTGCCACATCCATAGCATCCTTGTAAAACTGGGCATACCAGTTCTGCAGAATGGGTTTAATCCCCGGAGTAGGCGACCACCACTGCTCCTCCTCCTGGTTGCGAAGAGGAAAATGCCATGTGATCAGCAGCTTTACAGCTCTTGTCTCACCCGGCTTTATGGCTGGCAGCATGGAGGAAATAGAGCTGTGCCAGGTGGCTGACTCTCCGGCAGGCTGACAGACTTGTGATGTCTCAGCATCCGGAATGAATCCGTCTTGCAAAAGGTGATCAATAATTGCCAATTGCTCGCCATTCCATGGCCTGCCCTGGAACGCCCACCTGCGTGCCGTTTTAACATTCTCTGCATCTGAAAGCACTGCAATCGAACCGAATCTTGATGATTGTTCATTGTGTGTAGAACTATACTGAACTCCCTTCCACCCTTGAACCTGTACAATGTTGTTTACACAGCCGTTCTGTTGGTAAATCACACCATCTGTACCGATAAAATTCGTAAGCAGCAAGGTTACCGACGCATCTGTTATGTGTGAGGATGTATTCGTTACTCTCAATGTGAGAAGACCAAATGGTAAACTCGATTGATCAGTATCGTGTGGTATCAATGGATTAAAGCCTTCAATAGATACCTTCACTGGTGAATCGTCATCCTCGAGATTCGCCCGACCAAACGGGTATGAAGCTTCGAAAGAAGCATTACGAAAACGGGGAACACCCAACAGTGTGCCTTGTGCTCCAAAGTCGTCATTCAATCCCCACGTCCGCTCCTGCTCCATCACCTTTAGCTGACGTCTGCCGTTTTGGTTCGTGTGGACCATTAGCTGAGAGTATGTGGGACGCCAACCTCGATTCGGCCGGCTCATGAGCTGCCAGTCGAACAACTGCCCTCCTCCACCTAAGGAGAAAAAGCCGGTACCGATACCACCGATTGGCATTGAGATCTCCCTCAAATGCTCACTATCATAGCGACTAAGCACTGGCCATTGTTTCAAGGTCATCACATCCCCCTAAATCTCATTTTGTATCTAAACTATACCGTATCATCGAATTCATTAGGTATTATTGTTGTCATTGATATGCGTGTTGCCTTTAACAAATTACATATTCATACGATTTGACAGTATCCATCTAAAAAACATTATCCAAGATAATGTTCGCGTGCAACAAGTCTATATAAAATTGGTTTCGTAGTATCAAGGTGAATGTAACAATCAATAATTTACTCAACATCAAATTAAGGAAGCGGGGACAAACAAGATGAAAAACGACCCAGACATACCTGACAAATATGCAGCTAAATTAAGCGAATTGTTTAGTAAGTATGAATCTGCCTCCAAGGAGGGTGCTTCTGGCAAGATGGAGGGGATTGCTGGAACTGTGATGTCTCTGATCTCCATGAATGTTGATATTGACAAGTCCGAAAACACTAAACTTTATTTAGATGCTGAAAATGCATTAATTCAAGGCGACTTTGATACTGCCGAGACGCTTTTGAGAAAAAGGTTAGATCTTGAAGAAACTCAAATGAATCCAGCATTGATATACAAAGCACACTCCGATTTAAGTGAATTCTATGAGTATATTGGAGACCGTGTACAGGCGCTTGAGGAGGAGATGAAAGGTCTTGAACTAGCAAGAAAATCACCTCTACTCCAAATACTGGGCATGTCACTGATTGGAGTAACGACCTGTTATCTGCGATTGGATAAACCATTGGAAGCATTGGAATATGCCAATGAACTATTGAATATTTCATCGATCAGAAAATTGCCAGATATACTGCAGGCACGGACTTCCATTTTACGGGCAAAATGTTATGTACAATTAAGTGAGATCGGGAAAGCTGAACAGGACCTGGAAACTGGATGGACTATTGTCTCTCCAATGAAGGACGGAAAACGAATGGCAGGATATCAGAGTATATTAGCCATGTACTGGGAAGTGAAAGCAGTCATATTTCAGCTCGAAAATAATTATGCTGGAGCTATTCAGGCAATAGAACATGCTCTGGAACACCGCACAAATGTATGTCAGTCACCTTATCTCTCAGGACCCTATGCCATTTACAGTTTCATTAAGACTCTTGAAAAACTGGAATCCTTATTTCTTCAAATTAACAATGAAGATTCAGCGAGCCAAGTCAAGAATAGCTGCATGGAATTAAAGCAATTTATAAACTATCCGATATAGCTACCTCGTTTTGTATACCACTCAAAACGCCATGGATGCAAAGTTCATATTAATTTCACAATGGTATGTAAGAGAGTACTGTCAGTATATAGGGTCTATCTTTCGCGTTAAGTGTTGCTTACTCTCAACAATTTCTCAACAATATGATTCAATAAAGAGGACAAAATTGAAGATTAAGGAGTAAGAGTAGGTATAGTGAATGCATACCTTGAGTTAACTGTCATCGTGCAAGATGCAAATCTCTTGATGCAGTCATAAAATTGGGTATCATTTCGCGATGGAATAGCAACATTTGGCTCCATAACCATGAAGGGGGAGAGAATTATGAGCAAGAATAGCACGGGGACCACACTGGTCTATTTTTTAGCAGGGGCAGCAGTGGGAGCAGCGATAGCTCTGTTGTATGCACCTGATGATGGTAAGTCAATTCGGGACAGTATTGGCTCAAAGAAAGATGATTTACTGGATCAAGCCGCTCGAGCTTCATCAGCCGTGGTTAAATCTGCACGGGATAAATTTTCAAAGGTTAGTGATCAGGTGGATAGCACTCTGGCAGATGTACAATCTGCAGTCGGACCAGACTAGCCCAGCCTTTCATTCGCACTGGGGTGAATATAACTACCTCAATGTTAATCAGGCCAGCAGTAACCAGTATGCCCCATTATCTCGAAGGAGTGGAAATGGCTTACTAAATTACTGCTGGTTAATTCTGCAATCGCAAATGTTCGATATTACTCAGTCTGATTTATATATCCGCTTCAGGTCTTCTAACATCCATCACACATTTCCAGAATACTACACTTACACAGCATATAGTGCCTTGAGTCTATAATATCAGCATGAATGATAGTATCAAAAATCTATACCGTACACTTCCATCCGTAAAGCAACTGATTGATCTCACTCTCCATACTCCACTTTCAGAAACCTACAGTTTAACAGCAATAAAACGGACAGTACAACAGGTACTTCAAGATGAACGAAATCGTATTGCCTCTGGGAATTCTCGTCCCCTCACACATCAATCCCTGCTTGAAAAAGTACTGGATGTAATGGATATTGACAGTAGACAAACCAGGCGAGCTATCAACGCCACAGGAGTAATCCTGCACACCGGCCTTGGAAGAGCATGTCTGGCAAATGCAGCACAGGAGGCAGTTGCAATTGCTGCATCTGGCCATACACCTCTTGAGATCGATACTGATACTGGTAGACGGGGCGACCGGCACACATTCGCCAGGGAACTACTTCGAGAGCTGACCGGTACTGAAGATGCTCATGTGGTGAATAACTGTGCCGCAGCAGTCTTCCTTACAGTGAATGCCATTGCCGCTGGCAAGGAAGTGATTATCTCTCGTGGTCAGCTTGTAGAGATTGGGGGCACATTCCGTATTCCAGACATTATAAGATCTGCTGGCGCAGATTTAGTTGAAGTAGGAACCACCAACAAAACTCGAATATCGGATTATGAAAAAGCCATTACGGATAGAACAGGCCTCATTCTGCGGTGTCGCCCATCTAATTTTGCTATGGTGGGCTTCACCGAAGAGGTTGAACTACATAACCTGGTGGCATTGGGGAAACGTTATGCCATTCCAGTAATGGATGATGAGGGTTCAGGAGCACTTATAAATGTGCCAGGAATTGAGCATACAGTACAGCAGAGTGTTAACGATGGAACTATCGTTACATGTAGTGGTGACAAACTGATGGGCGGTCCTCAATGTGGCATTATTTTAGGATCTTCAGCATTGATGGATAAGATTATCCGACATCCACTTGCAAGAACGTTTCGTGTTGATAAACTCACACTTGCGGCACTAACTGCAACACTAAAGCTCTATCGTGATCCAGATATGGCAAAAGTGGAAATACCCGTTCTCAAATATATGCTCCGAAATGTGGATGAACTTGAAAAGATCTCACATCATATAGTGAGAGAGCTTAAAAAGAGAGTATCTGAAAGCCTGGTGATGATCGGCACTCAAAGGAGTATGTCTGAAGTTGGAGGTGGATCAATGCCAAAAACCGAGCTTGAAACCTGCTGCGTTACTCTCAATTGCATGGATGGCTTTATAACTGGTTATAGATTAGCAGAACTATTACGCAAATCTGATCCTTCCATCTTTGGAAGAATAAAGAAAGACATACTGTATCTGGATCCGCGATGTATTGAGCCACATGAGATCCCTCAGCTTATAGAAGGCATCTACAGATGCATTATGCAAACTACCTGCTAGTTTTTCTATGCTATATCAAGCCTCGCAGAAGTCTGTGTGCCTCTTTTTCATAAGTAAGGAAGGGATTTTTCAGATCAAGCTGTCTGTTTTTTTCAACGTATACTGCATCCCAGTCAATGACATATCTTATCGAAGGATTTGCAATTAGTTGGGAAATAATCTGTCCCCTGCCAAGTGCACGCGTGTTAGATGGAGGTGTAGTAATTGCTGCTTCCACCTCAAGATCTGAGGTTAAACGCTGCATGGCACAGGAATCTTCCAAACCGTAGGATAACCCCTGCTCCGGGTGTATATTGTGATATTCCAGATCCATGCTCTGCATAACATCGTCCTGCCAACTCACGCCATTCTCATTAATAAACTGCTGATAAAGAAGATATTTGGCAGACCAGTCGAGCCTGCCTGCAGTCGAAAGAGGGTCTTTTTCGAGATCGTTTAATGTTCGTTCCCACTCAAAGAGAACCATATCTGTTTGTGCATCTTTTCGATGCATATACCGTTTGGCGGCATCAAGGTATCTTCGTTGCAGATCTATAGCCGTTATCGTTTTGCCGTTCCTTAGCTTTACAAGCCATTTATGACTGGCATCTCTGGATATGGATCTTAAAGTATCAAGGGGATCTGCAATCTCAATGTCAGGAGGCGCAATCTGTTCCTCGATCAAATCGAGTACAAGACTCGTTGTTCCTACTTTTAACATGCAGGCGTATTCACTGAGATTGCTCTCACCAAACAGAATATGAAGACGATGTAAATTTGAATAGGAGTAGTATGAATCCCATTTGGGGTTTATAATGGCTCTATTAAAGCGTACTCTGGAACTGATTGTTTTAACAATATGATCAGCTCGCTGGGAGAGTTGGAAATCAACGCCCTTATCTATCTCTACACCATAAAAATTGGATACCCACACATAGTCAACCTCATGCTCACCAAGTGTCATGATGTTATTTTTACTGGAGGGACGAACTAATTTGTGGCCGCCTACACGCCCTATTCCTGCGAAAATCTGTCGGGTAACCAGGAATGGGAGAAGATATGTGAGTGCATCAGTGAAAAATCTGTCCTCAATCTGGACCAGATAGTTTTCATGACAGCCGAACGTATGTCCACCAAAGTGATCTATACTGTTGTTATGAAAACTCACGGCATCCTGCAGATTAAGTTCATCCACAAGCTGTGATAGAAGAATTCGGCCTGCCCTGTCATGCTTTACCAAATCTAGCAGATCCGTACATTCAGGGGTGGCGTACTCCTCATGACTACCCACTGCATCGATATAAAGCCTGCCGCCATTCCTAAGAAAACCACCTGCCCTTGCTGGCTCAAAGGCATAATCTCTGGCATGCAGGTCAATTACGCCAAGCTTCTTATCGTAGAACGCATAGTCTTTCACCTGCTCCACAACATCTTCTGCGGTGCCTACAGAAGGATCACGCACCATGCAGCCAAACTCAGTCTCAATCCCGAATATTCTCTTTTCCATGGTGTGCCTTCCTGGGTTCGATTATTCGAACGAAGATATCAGATTTTTTAGCTCCGCTTCAGGGATTAACTGAAAACGAGTTTCCTTATTTTGCAGCCTTAACAGCAGGGCAGCCTCAACAGTTGATGTTTTAAGTTCATCATGCAGGAACACTCTGTCAGCATCAACCTCATCGACCTCGCGAAGAGGATTTAGTATATCATCATCCTCATCACTACGATTAGACCGCTTTACCTGATCACGTGCTCCTTTAATCCATGCTCTTAATGCTAACTGAAGTGCAGCATCCCTGCTTAATTCACCATCCTGAACACCTATACAGTCCATCATCTTTTCTTCAGCTGAATGAGTTCCTGCTATTACTGCAGCGTTCTTGTACTCCCTGAATTCACCATCATAGTTAAGAACATAAAAACAGTCCATAGCTTGTGTTCTGCCTAGCTCGGCAAATAGTGCTTTTATGACGATAGGAATGTACATCTGATCGCCAAATGCCTTTTTTAGGGTTGGGCTAAGTGCAAAGCCAACAAGCCTTTGCAGTGAGACATCGTCCGGGCTGCGTTCAAAACCTTCCTGGTGTGCATTCTGTATGGCGGTTAGACGTACATTTTCGATGTCAGATTGTCTTCCTATTGCAGAATAGAGCTGTCTGTCATATATTTCATAGATTTTTCTATGCGTTCTGCGAACGGTTAGAAGGAGTTGTCCAGCTTCACAGGTAATTCCAACGACAGGGCTGCCTGAGCGAAGACCTTCCTCAACATAATCTTTCCGATGTGAGATCGCTTCATTTATATCAAATGGTGAATACATACTTTTCCTGCTCTATGAGTTATTACCAGTTGCTGTAATTTCAGCAATCAGGCTGTGTAAGGTGTCTGTGTCAACGTCGGCAATACCATCCACAGTAATAGTTTTTGCGACTGGCAGTACTTTTGCCCATCCGCCAGTTGCAGCATCAAGATCTGCGGCAATGTCCAGCAACAGTAGTGCTTCTTTAAGCGATTCATCTCTTGTCATGTGATGAAATGGTTTCTTGGTTTTGACAATATAATCGAACACACCGCGAATTTGGGTAGAACCACTGCCTGCAGCCCCAAACTCTGTGGATTCGAAACGGGCACCCATTCCATCGTAAAAGAATATCCTGCCCTCATTTGCGTCACCATCCCATGTGGCCAGAATGGGAATGAAGCCGCCTATGCCCTGCAGTGCTTCAGGTACTCCTGCACGAATAACCTTGGCAAGTTCGGCGAGCTTTCCTTCGAGACTCATACTCTGCAGATACGTCCGCTCATACAGCTTGAAAGAAGTACGCAGATACCGAACTACCTCCATTGCCTTAGCAAAAGAGCCTGATATGGATAGCAGGGTGTGGTCGTCTATCGCCAAAACCTTTTCAGCTTTGTCATACATCACTGAAAAGTTTGCTGTTGCACGTCTGTCACCCAGGGCGATCACACCTTTATCGAACTTTACACAGATTACAGTGGTGCCATGGATTTCTGAAATCCCTGAACCAGATGCTAGTTCGGCATATGAAGATGATTGTGTGAGAGGGTGCCCGCTTTTTTCAAGCAGGCTCCATAAGTTACCAGCATTTTCAACGGCAGAGTGCATGGTCACTGACCACTTCTCTGACGATAACGACGAGCGGAATCAGGATCAACTCGTTTCATTCTGCGCAACAGATCACTTGTGTCGGGACGGGTAACTTCTGGCTTGCCAGGACCATCTCCATCGCCCTCTTTTCTCATTGGTTCAACTGGGGTTACCGGAAGCTGTTTTCTCTCTTCTGCGTAAAACTCCATCTTTCTACCTCCTAGTTCAATCCTTCTTTATACTGTTGTCTCAGATTTGCAATCACCTGGTCGAGATTTTGGAGAGACTGGAACTCCTCATTCAGGATACTTACATTCTCTTCTACGAGTGGATTCATATCGAAAAGCATAGTCTCATCATTATGCCTGAAAAGAATGCCGTTCCAGCCAATCCCTTCTATACTTCCTCCAAAACGATTTACCATAAGCCCTCTCAGGAAGGCTCGCGTATCACAGGGAGCTCCGCTCATGGCTGCAGTAATGCGTCCATCTGTAACCAGACGGCGCATTGTTCCCTCGTGCTCCAGACCATAGTACAGACCAGTTTGCGGATTTATGTCGTGGTATGCCAAATCCAAACTCTGCATGTGGGGACTGTTCCACTTAAGTTCCTCTTCTAACCTGAAGGGATTTAGAAGTGCAAATTTAGCGACCCAATCCAGTCTGTCTGCCAGCTGCATGGGGTTTGTTTCCAGAGTGTTCAATGTGGATGCCCACTCAGCCAAAGTCCAATCTGTATCAGAGTCCTCACCAGAGTAGCGCTTTACTGCTTCATTGAGGTAAATACGCTGAATGTCGATGGCCTTGATGGATCCACCTCCCTCAAGCTCAAGAGGCTGAGTTAGCGATATATCCCTTGAGACCATGCGTACCGATTTGATCGCCTCTTTCAATACTATGCCTGGGGTCCAACCGGCTTCTATTAGGGACAATACAAGTGAAGTAGTGCCTATTTTAAGTCCGGTTGCATATTCACTCATATTTGCGTCGCCACAAATAACATGCAGCCTTCTATATTTGGATGGCGTGGTGTGAGGCTCGTCCCTCGTGTTCACAAGAGGCCTGTTATGTAGAGTATCCACACTCGCTTCCACAGACAAGTAATCTGCTCTTTGCGATATCTGGTACCTGTCAGGATCTTCACGACCACAGTTCTCCAGGCCACATTTTCCTGCACCTGCGAAAATCTGACGGGTAACAAAAAACGGTAACAAGGCTGAAATCACCAGATCTACAGGCGTATCACGACGCATTAAATAAGATTCATGAGTTCCATAGCTGGAACCATGAAAGTCTGTGTTATTTTTGTAGAGCGATATGGAGCGGTTACTCTGTATAGCTCGTCTTTCAGCTGCAGCAAATGCTATTCTATCTCCGGCTTTATCATGGGCTACGAGATCCTTGATCGAACGGCATTCGGGAGTGGCATACTCTGGATGGCCATGGTCGTTATAAAATCTGGCACCATTGACTAGTATCCTGTCACTTCGTTCCTCTTCCCGGCTCATTGGTTTCCTGGAAGGCAGGTCGAACATGGAGTCCTCCGGATTTGTGGTGAGAGATGTCACCACATATCCACGCATATCACGTCTGGGATCTTCCCCTCTATAGTTCCACCCGCCCACAGATGGGCCAGATACGCTTCGTACAACTGCGATCGACTCGTCTATCCAGTCAGAAGCGCCTAATCCTTCAACTTCAATGCCGTATTCGGTTTCTATACCAAATAGTCTGTTCATATCACTCTCTATATGATGCTGCTGCGTGCAGATGAGGTTTTCTTTGCTCTGATTGGTTTTATTGTCACTACGTTATCCTGTTCATAATCCAGCAGCTTCAGCCAGTCTTCAATAGAGTCACCCTTTGGAAATATCTCATTCTCCTTGAACTCTACTCTAACTCCTTTTTCAAGGTCCTCAATAGTGACACCTTCTTCTTCAGACCTTTTGTCGATGGAGCGCTTAATGGCGAAGTCCTTAGCTCTTTCGACCACAGATTTGATTAGAGCACCACTTAACAGATCTTTCCAGTGAAGTATCTCGTTACTGCCGTTTCTGAAAAATACCTCAATGAACTCTGTCTCTTTGTCTCTTCTAAACACATAAGAAGTTACTTTGTCTAGAATCTCGTCCATAACAAGAGTACAGTCACCTTTGTACTGTCGCATAAGATCAGGATCTAAAGGAACCTCACTGAGGTAGATCTTGAAGATATCCCTTGTTGATTTTCTGTCAGGGCGAACAACACGAACTTTTCTGTCGATTCTTTCAGGTCGCAAAATGGCAGGGTCTATGTAATCTGGCCTGTTGGATGTTAACATGACCACTACATTATCCAGTGCTACCAGGCCATCCATTTCAGCACAGAACTGTGGGACCAGTGTATTGGATATATTCATGAACCTTCCACTGCTTCTGGTTCGAAGAAGAGATTCAGCCTCATCAATGAAGATGAACACCAGATTACCCTCTTTCGATTTTTCCCGAGCCTGGGCAAAAATATCTCTAACCTGTCTTTCGGATTCACCCAGCCACATGTTCAGAATCTTAGGACCATTGATATACATGAAATACTCTTTTACATCCTTACCAGTTCTTTCCCGATACTCCTGAGTAAGATTGTAAGCGGTAGCTTTTCCAATTAATGTTTTGCCGCATCCGGGTGGGCCATACAGCAGAATTCCCTTAAGAGGTCTCTTACCGAATCTGGCAAATAACTCAGGATGAAGCAGGGGCAGTTCTATTGCATCTTTGATGACGGAGATAACTTCTTCCTGACCGCCGATCTTGCTCCACGGAAGTACAGGTACCTCTTCAAGATAATAGTCGGAAGCTTCTTTAGCAGCAAAGTGCTCAAGTGCTACTTTAAAGTTAGGTTCCATCCTCACTTCAGAACCTGCCTTCAAATGTACATCCAGTAGATTCTCACCACGATAGACCACTTTTGACTGGGTACCCTGTGAATCCATTGAGACCCTCAAGCGACCATCCTCTAGAACCTCAGAGATTTTGACGATTGACCCGCCTTCTGCAAACCCAATATCACCAATGACTACAAAGGCCTCATTTAGCTTGACCTGAGTTCCCACCTTGAATTTGGGATTCTCTATTTTTGGATCCACATTTGTGATATATTCCTGGTCTCCAAGAGCAACTCGTACTACCCGGTCTCCCTTGGAATTCGAAGGCGACTCAAGAAACTTATACCCGATGGGCTTCTTGCGAGGCATCTCGACCTCACCCAGATACACCCCTATCTTGTTTGCTGGTGCCGTCAGCTTGCTGTATGCCTCTTCATATTCACCAATAACTTTTCGGGCCTCTTCCATCATCGATTCATCGGTCTCAAGCTGTTCACGAAGAGTAAACAGGTAGCCAAGACGGGTATCGTTTCGGGGAGTTACCCTTATGATCTCATCCAGAATCCATATAGCCCTAAGCTGCATCTCAGGATCTAACTGGGGAGTATCATCTTCTGGTTCCATAAAAGAGTCATCTGACGGACGATTGGGATTTTTTCTCATTCACTTATCCTTATAACCGTTTGGGAGAATACCAATCAATGCATGTTGGGAAGGGAGCATAGTCTTAATTGATATCAGTATACATATTCTTACGGTTTCAGCCGCCTGGAAGTTTCTGTGAACTGGGTTCACCCTGTAGACTACTTCGTACCATTGCCATTCCCGCTTACAACTTCATGATATAAGCCAGATTAAAAAATAATATCATATCTTATTTTTTTTAAAATATTGAAATTGTAAAATGAAGAATGATAAAAATAATAAAACTGGTAGTTCTACTTAAACATACATCATCACAATATGATATAATAAGGATTGATCTGATAACAATGACGTAAATTTAATCAGAATGTTCAAAAAAATAGGAGATTTGAATGATAATTCGCCCTCAATACCTTTTAGCCTTTAGCACAATCATTTTTGGTGCTGCACCAGCATCAGCACAGAGCGTAGGTTCTTATGCACACCAGGTATTCTCTGGTCTGAATGTTACAGAGAACGGATCCACCCCTGGAAACTCTACAAGTTTTGGTTTGGATGCAGGCACCACTGTACAATTTCAGGCAGGCGGACCAAAATATTCACTCGTAGATGTCCGAGAGTTCGCACTTTTACTTTCCACTAGTTCAGTACCTGGCATTACTCTAGACCCTGCTACACTGCCTACTGCTGCAGTCATCGGTGGAAAAGATAATACCTGGTCGGCATCTAATTCTGCACCAATCCTGAGCTGGTCTAGTTCTAGCAATGGATCCAATAAGAATGGCCAGATCAAACCAGGTGGTGATACTGGCAATGTCTTCATGCTGTCTAATACACTGCCTAAGAACTCATTCACAAGCTATGGTTTCGATATCGCAGTGACTGTTGGAAGTAGTGAAACCGATCCATTTGGAAATGGTACTACTCCTGGAAATATCTCTACAGGAAGAGTATTCGTTGATGCTCCACCACCAGTTCCCGAGGCATCCACAGCAGCTGGATTTATGGGTGTAATGATGTGCAGTGGCGTTGCTCTGTTTAGACGCAAAAGAGCCAAATAGCCTCTACAATAGTAACTATCCCAGAATTCCGATACAGGAGTTCTGGGATTTTTTATTTTAGATTGCAACTTTTTTGAAGTTAATGCTGTCATGTAGCTGAGTGATGAAGTAAGGCATCATCTGGGATTTTGATAGAGGAAGAAGAAATGCACAACACATGGAGTGATGAAAAATTAGTAGAGAGAGTTCTTAGTGGAGATCGAATAGCGTATAAAGCGCTTATCGAACGCCACTATTCCAACACACTCCGATTAAGCATCGCCATTCTTTCTCAAAAACAGGATGCAGAAGATGCGGTTCAAGAAATATTTCTTCGTGCATTTTCTGCACTGGGGCAATACTCTGGCACTGGACCATTTGCAGCATGGCTACGCAGATTAACCGTGAACCACTGCTTGAACAGAAAAGAATCGGGACAGAGAATGGCACAGCATGTAACCACCCTAGATCCTGTACATTGGAGTGTCTTACCAGCATCTACTGATGATCCTGAGGAGCTGCTACTAAAATCTGAAAGGGAGTCGCAGTATAAACAGAAACTGGATGCACTACCCTTAAAGCAAAGAACTGCTTTAGCTCTAAGATTGATTGAAGAGCTATCCTATGAAGAGATAGCAGAGCAGATGGAGGAACCCATCAATACAGTGCGTTCCTGGATCCACAGAGGTCGACAGCGACTGAGTGAAGAGTTGGAAGAAGTAGTACGATGCCACTAAATCCTATGCATGGTGGCAGTGAAATGCCAGAGATCACTTTAACATGGCTTACGAATCATGTGAAAGTCTCTGGCTGTTTTTATTCCAAGTTGTTTTGCTCCAATACGAGCAGGAAGGGTGATATGGGGATGATGGCAAATAACTGCAACTGGTTTTTAGATCAAATGAACGCATATATTGACGGTGAGCTGGATTTTAATACAACCATAACTATCGATTCACATCTATCATGTTGTCCATCATGCAAACAGCAGTTCCAGAAAATTGAAATGATACAGTTACAAATAGGAAGGGAGTGGGGAATTACCCAACTCCCTTCTGACATTGAGGTTTGTAAAAATGTTGAATCCATTATGTTCCAGATAGAAAATATGCAGTCTGAGTATGCTTAAGTTCGGAAGTAGATTTATTAAAATATTAGTTATCAATCCTAACCACTCGACAAACAAGACAAGTTGTAATTTTATTCATTTTTGAGGCTCATCAGACAAAACACCCAGGAGCCACTGCAGAAGCAGCATTCCACCACGTTTGTCTAAAGGCTGGTTTCCGAATCCGCAGGACGAGGACTGAATACAGGCAGGACATCCCTCTGCACATTTGCACCCCGTGATTAGTGCCAGAGCCGCTGTTAGCATTCCTTCCATTCTGGCAAAAATGGTTTCTGCTATTCCCACTCCTCCCGGATATGCATCGTAGATAAAAATTGTGGGGAGGTGAGTGTCTGGATGGTATATCTGCGATAGACCACCTAAGTCATTTCTATCACACGTAGCCAGCAGGGGCAGCATGTTAATGATGGTATGCTCGACTGCATGAATTGAGCCAGCAAGTACAGCACCAGCATTCGCAAGTTGATCCTGAAGCTGCTGTGGAATTTCCAGCCAGAACGCCTCTGTTTCAAAAATATTTGGAGGCAGTGACAATAACTGGGTTTCAATAACTTCTCCACTGTAGTATCGCTTTTTCTGGAAGGATACCACATGAGAACTAACCTCGACCTCTCCGAAAGAGCATACCAGATTATTGTTTTGAACGGAATGAAGGCAGGAAAGTATTGATATCTCTGCCTGTTCACTTGCCTCTGTATAGAAATTGGCATCCACAGGCTGAACCGTCGCTTCAAGCGAATCGATGTTCAACTGTTTGACTTCGTAACTTTCACCATTATGAAGGTAGATAGCTCCAGGGTGCAGTAATTTGAAGGCAGTTTGACTCTCCATCGTTCCTAACATGAAGTCTTTTTCAGATATATCCATAATCCGGTAGATTGAGTTGGATGCCGAACGTATATTCACACCTGATGCCGGATATCCATGCTCACCATAGAAAAGCCGGTCACCTCGAAGTACAAGTTTCCCTTCATTTCTGAGTTGACGGGCCATACGGGAACTCACTTCTCCAAATAACTCCATATCCTCCTTCTTAAGAGGTGCTTCATAAGCAGCACACAACAGGTGGGAAGAAATTATCTTTTTATTATTCGGATCTATAATAGACATCTCGTGAGACTGATCGAAGAAAAACTCCGGATATCTCATTAAAAACTGATCAAGAGGATTGTCTTGTGCAACGAGTATTGCCAGCGATTCCTGGCCAGATCGCCCTGCCCTGCCCGCCTGTTGCCACGTAGCGGCTATGGTCCCAGGGTACCCAGTTAGTACCACAGCATCTATCCCCGAGATATCCACACCCAACTCCAGTGCATTTGTTGCAGTGATCCCTAGCAGCTTGCCACTGAACAGCCGCTCCTCAATCTGGCGTCGCTCTTTCACAGTATAGCCTGACCGGTAGGATGCTATCCGAGATATAAGGTGGGGTGATGTCTCACCAAGCAGTGTGCGTGCATATTTCAGCACTATCTCTGCTGTCCTTCGAGCTCGCGTAAACGTGATATTTCTAGCTCCAAAAATTGTTAATCCCACAAGTAGTGAGGTTGCCTCTCCATTTGCACTTCTTCGGTTACCTGATGATGCATCTGCAGTTGGCGGGTTCCAGAACACCATGGTCTTTTTGCCACATGGTGCTCCGTTATTATTAACAACAACTGGATCTGGTATTCCAGTAAGGCTTTCCGTAAGTTCTTTGGGGTTTGCTATCGTTGCGGAACAGCATAGGAACTGAGGGCGAGAGCCATATATGGCACATATTCGCCTCAGCCTTCGAATGATCTGCGCCATGTGTGCTCCAAACACTCCACGATACATGTGCATCTCATCAATCACTACGAACTTAAGCTGCCCTAGAAACTTGCTCCAGGATCCATGTCCAGGAAATATTCCCATGTGCAGCATATCAGGATTTGTTAAAACGATTTGAGCCATTTTTTTGATATAGGGTCTGTCAACAGAGCTTGTATCCCCATCAAACGTGGCATGTCTGACTCTTGGAAATAACCCAAATTCGTCAATTTTGCTCATCTGATCGTGAGCCAGTGCTTTTGTAGGAAAGATGTACAGGGCTGTAGATTTTGGATCAGTAAGTATCGCATCTATAACAGGAAGGTTGTAGCAGAGCGTTTTCCCACTGGCAGTGGAGGTAATGACAGTTACATTTTTGCCCTCCCTAACTGCATTCACTGCCTCTGCCTGGTGAGAATAGAGCGACCGGATCTCATTCTTCTCCAGTGCATCCTGCAATTCAAAATGCAAAGGCTCGTTCAGGACCCCGTACTGAGCTGAACGAGCCGGCAGCTTTTCGATGTGGACAATCTGATTCTGATACTCTTTTTGATCGCGTAGTAGTGAAAGAAATCTCTCAGTATCCATAGATTAAGCTGTTTGAACTTTATTTGCCTGTGGTTTGTGTTGAGGTATTACTCTTGCCAGGATCCTGTGTGCCTGGTGCGCCAGGTGCAGGAATGCGAATGAGAGTGATATCGGCAGAAAGATTTCCATACAAGGTCACCAGATTACTAATATGCCCGGTATCCATAATTAATCCTCCCGTTTTGGCATCCATTACAAAGGTGTTCTTGGAGGAGAATACAGTACCGTCAGCTGAGACAGGGGCTGAAACTTTCTGCTTCACTTTCCATACAGGTTGGCCGGCGTGCGTGCTCTGTTTAACAAAGGTATCTTCAACAGTAATCTTCTGTCCCTTTACTTCAGGATCATCTATCGTAGTTGTCCACTTATCACCGGGAGAAACCGGCTTTGAAGAGAGAATGGGTCTGGTTGTAATCATAAGAATTTTTGCAATTCCCGCATCCATGGAAGGATCTGTAGGAATGACTGTTTTATCTTCCATTTGTCCGGTTGAGTCATAACTGAGATTTAACGGAGGCGGTGTTGGCAAAGGCTGCGAACCCTGATCGGTTTTCATATTGTACTTGTCGTATGTCAAGGTCTCATCAAAACTGCCATCTTTATGTACCGCTGAGACGGTGACATGGTAGCCCTGTGATATAGTGAGTTCTGATTTGCCAGTATTAATCACTAAATTACCCTGATAATATACGGTGGAACCTTTTTGAGGAGTATAGCTGAGCATTTGAGGAGTTTGAGCACACACTGGCAGAGCCAGTACAACTCCCATGCCAAGCATAATTCCTGTTGTTATCTGTTTCATTGTCTGTTCCTTTGCGCTAAGAAGTCGGTGTAAGTGAATTGTTCCGGTTTTTGTTCCTGTTATTCTCCACCATGCGAACCAGGAATATGCTGAAAAAGTAGAGAAATAGCAATGGAACTGCCATAAGAGCCATTGAGATCAGATCGTTGGAAGGGGTAAAAACTCCACCCAGAACTGCAAGAATAACTCCCATTCTCCAGTTTTTAATCATACCTTTTGACGTAACCAATTCGAGATGAGCTGCTCCCATTAGAACCACAGGAAGCTGAAATGCAATTCCAAATGCTGCCATCATCTTCACGAAAAACAGCACGTAATCGTTTGGGTCCTGCATGAGAGTTGCACCCTGAGGAAAGTCTGTAAGATATGAGAGAAACCATCCCATAGCATAGTACATGGTTAGATAGGCAATTGTGACGCCCAGTGCCAGCAGGCATATTGAAAGAGGCACAAGAATCCTCAATGGCTCCCGCTCCTGTGGGGTCAACGCTGGTAATACGAACAGCACAGCTTCCCTTACGATGAGCGGTATGGTAAGTATAAGTCCAAAAAGCATACTGAGCTTGAGCTTGACAGTAAACATCTCATAGAAACCGTGAAACACATTTCCCAAGACGCCAGGTTGTTGTGGATGATTTCTCAGCCATTGAATGGCCCTGTCTTCCTTAATAATGGCTGTCCATACCTGCTGCAAGTTTGCCTTAGAAGGAGGGTTACTAATATTGGGAACAGTAGTAGGAATGCCTTCAAGAGCTAAAGGATCGTTCATGCTTACAAGAACATGATTGACATTTCTCATCTGTTCCATTAATGGTTTGTAGAGAAAAGTATAGAGTGGAGTAAACATTTCGTAAGCTATAACTGTGCCAACCAGTAGATACATTAGTGATCTTAGTATTCTCTGGCGCAGCTCACTGAGATGCTCCGTTAACTCCATTTTTTTATCGTCGTGCAACTGTAATCTTGTTCCTTAGTCGTTATATGCTGAGCTTATGTAATTGGATGAGTGCACATTAAATCATGTTAACCCATAATAGAGTATACAGTGTGGATTAAAAAAAATGCGGCAAGATGAGAGGGCACTTCATAATCAGTTAGTTCTGGTTTTGCTATCAAGCAGGATATCCTTCCGGAAATGGCTAACACATGTAATATAATCCATCATGAAAATTCATTTTTCTTAGCTCATTCTAAACATTGGAGATTGTATGTGCGCTTATCGTCTGTTTGCTATAGACCTTGATGACACCCTTCTTAATTCCAGCCATGCCGTATCAGAACGAAATGTCAAAGCCCTGAATGCAGTACGTAATCAGGGAGGCATTGTTATTCTTGCATCAGGTCGAATGGCCGCTACAATGAAGCCAACAGCAGATCTACTGGAAATTACTACTCCACTCATCTGTTACAATGGCGCAATAGTACGAGACAGGATAAGCGGAAAAGATATCATGAAGCAAACTGTTCCAATAGAATTGAGCAATGAGGTAATGCAGTTTGCCAGTGATAATAATCTTCAACTCAACTTCTATGAAGGGGATTCCGTATACTCTGAGAAGGAGACGGAGTGGATGCAGCTCTATGCAAAACGCACAGGGGCAAAATTCATAATTATCCCTGATTTCATGCAGCAACTTAAAGGATTATCACCCATTAAACTCATTATTGTGGATAGTCCACAGAATATTGAGCGTCTACTTCCAGAGATGCAGGAACGGTATTCTGGCAGATTGAACGTAATGCGTAGTAACTCCGAGTATTTGGACTTTCTTCTT
>JAJZFJ010000156.1:2647-19086 GCA_021805395.1 bacterium | reverse complement strand
CCTTAATGAGCGCTAGCGAATGGCGAGGGGAGGGTCGCGACGACACTCGCGGGGAGAGGTTTATCTGGCATGGGTTCAACGCGTCCGGCTCAGCCGTATACAGCAAAACCCACACACCTACCATCCCTTACTCCCACTCTCACTTAGCAAGCATAGCGCGCGGCGCGAGGAGAGTTGCCGTAGGCAAGGCAGCGGTTCGTACATGCCATCAGCCGAAGCAAACTGTCGCGTCTAGCCCATGTATCGGGCTTTGGGATTGCCGCACGGTGCTTATGTGCCGTGCACAAACTGCACCTCCACCCCCTACAGAGGGCTGCCGACCGTATGCACCCTTATGAAGTTCGTAGTTCCTGGATGGTTCACAGGCACACCAGCCGTCAGCACAACACGGTCACCGTTCTTGATGTGACGACTCTGCAGGGCACTCTCAAGCGTAGCGCGCATCATGGAATCTGAATCCTGCACAGTTTCCACCAGCACGGACTCCACGCCCCAGGAGAGGCAGAGCCTGCGGCGGGTGGCTGGCACGTTGGTTGCCGCCAGTATCGGCACTGCCGGCCGATGGCTGGCCACCTGGCGTGCAGTGCTGCCAGTGGATGTGGCGCAGATGATAGCACGTGCCCCCACCTCTTTGGCAATATGCGCGCCAGCACCACCTACAGCCGCTGTAATGTTTGTGGGGCTGCTGAGACGGGCTGAATAGCTGTCTGTCTCGAAAAAAGCCCTCTCGGCACTTTTCGCGATCCTTGCCATAGTACGAACTGCCTCAACGGGATACTGACCTGAAGCAGTTTCTCCAGAAAGCATAATCGCATCGGTGCCATCGAAGATGGCATTTGCAACATCTGCTGCTTCTGCACGCGTTGGCCGTGGACAGGAAAGCATCGACTCCAGCATCTGCGTTGCTGTAATCACAGGCATTGCCAGCCTGTTACATTCTCGAATAAGCTTTTTCTGAACTATTGGTACCTCATCAAAATCCATCTCCACACCTAAATCGCCACGAGCTACCATCACACCGTCCACTCG
This sequence comes from bacterium, assembly GCA_021805395.1. GTDB lineage: Bacteria > Armatimonadota > Chthonomonadetes > Chthonomonadales > Chthonomonadaceae > JAJZFJ01. Next base: position 18,057 of record JAJZFJ010000156.1, on the reverse strand, counting down.
TTTCTGAATGGAAGCAAAGTTGAGAACAGCCTCCGCTCTTTCAATCTTTGCAATAATTGGCGCGCTCTTGTTCATAGTACTCATCAGCTCATAGATAGGATCAAGATCGTGCACTGCTCGAATGAATGAAACTGCCACCCAGTCCACACCCATCTGCAAACCAAACCGCAGATCTTCCAAATCCTTTTCCGTCACCGCTGGGATAGATATACGGGTTCCTGGAGCAGAAATACCCTTGCGTGAAGTGATGCGTTCAGCAGTACTCGATCGTGCCCACACCACTCTGTCAGGTGACCCTGCGGCGCCTTCGCAACGCACTACCGTGAGAGCCATCTTCCCGTCATCGATTAGCAGCTTTTTGTTTGGTTTTAAGTCATCTAATAGTTCGGGGATTGGAACGGGAAGCAGATTCTGTTCGGTACGCGTTAAACGGCCTGCCTCCGATATCAACCCAACCATATCACCTCTGCGAAGTGTTATGCCGCCTAATGCGATATCACCCAAACGCATTTTGGGTCCAGAAAGGTCCTGAAGTACCGCAATAGGACGACCACACCGAACAGAAAGATCTTTCAAATCGAGGAGAACCTGTTCATGCTGGGCATGTGTACCGTGGGAAAAGTTCAGTCTTGCCACATCCATGCCTGCCTGAATTAATCTCTCAAGCATCTTCCTGCTATTGCTGGAGGGGCCAATGGTACAAACAATCTTAGTTCTGCGCGTGTGCATCAGGTTTTTCTTCCTGGTCTTCCGACATTCCTATCAGGACAGCTCTAGAAAATGTCTCATTTTGAAATCGATATTGCATTAGAGCGCGAGCTGATGAGTCTAATTTCGCCAGCTTACCCTCCTGTTCTGCCTCATAAAGGATACCAGCATGCTGTTCAAACTCTCGCCAGCGTGTATCAAACTCGGCACGGTCAAGCGGCTGCACTCCTAAACGGGTGCAGCCGACCTGGTACCATTTCCATCCCTGATCTGAGGAAGACATTTCTAACGCAGGTTGTAGAATGCAGACATTCCAGGAAAGACTGCTGCATCACCCAACAGCTCTTCTATTCGAAGCAGCTGGTTGTATTTAGCAACACGGTCCGTTCGGTTTGGAGCACCTGTCTTAATCTGACCGGCATTTGTTCCAACCACGATGTCTGCAATTGTGGTATCTTCGGTTTCACCAGATCTATGGGATACCACAGCTGTGTAGCCAGCGCGCTTTGCCATCTCAACCGCGTCAAGAGTCTCGGTAAGTGTGCCTATCTGATTGACCTTGATGAGAATAGAGTTACCGCATTTCTCTTTTATGCCCCGGCTCAATCTCTCTGTATTGGTTACAAACAGATCGTCACCCATCACCTGAACATGCCCGCCAATTCTTTCTGTCAACAGTTTCCAGCCTTCCCAGTCATCCTCTGCCAAACCATCCTCAAGAGAGATAATTGGGTACTTGTTAATCCATCGCTCATACAGGTCCACCATTTCAGAACTGGTGAGTTCCCGGCCTTCACCTTTTAAAACATACTTTCCATTCTCATACAGTTCGGTAGCTGCGGGGTCCATGGCCAAATAAACATCTTCGCCCGGTTTGTAACCTGCTGCATTAATGGCCTCAATAATAAGCTCTAGTGCCTGCTCATTGCTCTTTAGATTCGGGGCATAACCACCCTCATCTCCATAGGCTGTGGAATATCCGCCTGCCTTCAGCACTTTCCTTAAAGCGTGAAAGATCTCTGCGCCCATCCTAAGTCCATCCGAGAAGCTGGCGGCGCCGACAGGCATCACCATAAACTCCTGCAGATCCACACTGCTGTCAGCATGCTTGCCACCGTTGAGAATATTCATCATAGGGACAGGCAAATTGCAGGCATTCACACCACCCAGATACTGATAGAGAGGCAGTTCCAGTGCAGCTGCTGCTGCATTTGCCACAGCCAGCGAAACTCCCAGAATAGCATTCGCACCCAGATTAGCTTTGTTGGGAGTGCCGTCCATCTCAAGCATTCGCAGATCAATTGCTCTCTGGGCGGTTGCATCCATGTCCAGCAGTTCCGGACCAATTCTGTCATTCACATTATCAACCGCATTCAAAACACCCTTACCCAAATACCTCGATTTGTCGTTGTCCCTAAGCTCAACAGCCTCATATGCACCTGTGGATGCACCCGATGGAACTGCAGCTCGCCCTCTCGTTCCGTCTTCTAGATAGACATCCACTTCAAGAGTAGGATTACCTCGAGAATCGAGTATTTCACGTGCGATGACATCGTCAATTAACTGGCTCATATGCGTCTAGTTCTCCCTTATTATCGTGCGCATTCGGCATATACTTTGTATTCTGCCAGTATGCATCATTGCATTCTCAGAGTATAAATCATCTTACTTGCACAGTATGATAGCCTTCTCATTCTGAACCAATGCTGGCTAAGTATAGCATATCAGACGCTTAGATTTTAACCCCTTCACGGCTGAAATCCCAATCTCCCTGTCAAAGAGTGTGAGATAGTCTCTGCAGTAACCCCGGTTTTCGATTACAATAGAGAGAAATATTCTGCATAGATAAAGGGACAGAGAACATGCTTGTTAAGCCAGATGAGTTTATTGTGACTGTGGCAAACCTGCCGGAGGAAAAAGCGGAAGCCATGGCAGTCAGAATTGCTGTCTTTGTGGAGGAACAGCATGTGCCAATTGAAGAAGAGGCCGATAAGTATGATGAAACAGCCACTCACTTTGTATGCAGACTGCCTAAGGAAAACAGAGTAATTGGCACCGCCCGTCTTATTCAAGCCGGAGAAAACTCTGCCAAAATAGGAAGAGTAGCCATTCTTTCGGAATTCAGAAAAAACGGAGCAGGGCGCAAAATTATGGAACGGGTGGAGTTAGAAGCAGTTAACAGGGGAATGACACATCTCACACTGGAAGCACAGCTGCATGCAATACCATTTTATGAAAAGATAGGATACCAGGCTGAAGGACCAGTCTTCCTTGATGCTGGTATAGAGCACAGACGAATGACTAAGCAGTTAAAATGAGAGTATCCAGGGGATAACCCTGGATACTCGATTATTGTTTATGTTTAGTTAGATTGATGCAAGAGGTTCTGAGCTAGAGGTGTATCCCAGTTCAGACAGAATATCATCTGCATCGGTCTCAAGAAGTTCAGCAACTGCCCGAATAAAATCGGGTGATGGAACATGGGTGGTGTTGTTTTCCGTGGCCATCCACTCGGATGTAATTGTTTCCATGGGATTCCTCCAGCAACTCATATCATGATATAGGCACTACGTCGTCCTAACCAATTTTACTACGCATAAAGTATAACACAGCGTTCTAAAAGCGTCAAGAGATTATTCCATTCATGAGCTGCATTTAGCAAAAAAAGTTGGCTGCCTTCCGGGAACATGTAGAATTACCATGGAGCTTGCAATTCAATGCAGTATGGCAAAACCGACCAACAGAAGGTTCTGGTATCACCATTGCACTCAGTACGATAACAACAACCGTGCTAAGCCATGGATGACTGTCAAAGATATTCATTCAGTACTGAGGGTATGAATAAATATAAAGTTAACATAACAGATCCTAATAACTGTTAATAACTGTCATTAAGATTCAATAAATCTCCCATAACCATCATTGGTTTGCCATATGCTGTTTTAATAATGCTTCTATTTTCTTGTTCCCTTTAAGCTGGGCACAATGCATTAGAATCTTTCCGCTGGGATGTTGCACATTAATTCGTGCCCCCACTATCAAGCAGAAGTTTTGTATATGGCAAAGATCCATCTGCTACAGCAGTCATGAGCGGAGTGAGTCCGTTCTGATCTTCCACATTAACGTTAGCCCCACGCTTTAACATCATTTTTTATTATTTGGGGGTACTTTGTAGATTAATCTGGAATCTCTATGCACATTGAATCCAATGTATACTCTGCATCTGATTACTTATTGACAACGGAGATAACATTTCACGCATCTTAAACGACAAAACACATCGTCTATATATTACACTAACACTGTGGGGGTATATTGAAATAACCGATTATTACCTGATAGATAAACGAGGGGGATGGGTCGTATAGGACTCGAACCTATGGCCCGCTGATTAAGAGTCAGCTGCTCTACCAACTGAGCTAACGACCCGCTCAGCGGTATTTTACCCTTAGTATGAGAGGTGCGTCAAGCTGTGGAATCCACTTTCACAACCTGTTATCTGGGACTGGGAAGTAGTTTGGGAGATCGCTTAAATAATCTTCAGACGGCTATCGACATGCTGCATACTCCTGCAGATGGCATGGAGGTTATAAATATATCGCCCGTTTATGAATCACCTCATATGGGATTACAGAAAGAAGATTCCCAGCGATACCCTGCTCACCTCAATGCTGTAGTTTGTGTAAATACCAGCAGCACACCGCAGGAGTTATTAGCTCGTATTCATTATATAGAAAAGGTATTAGGCAGAACTCGGACTGAAAGATGGGCACCAAGAACAATAGATATCGATATTCTTTTATTTGGGGATACCAGTGTGGAAACTCCTGATCTCCACATCCCTCATGTCCAGATGACTAAAAGAGCTTTTGTAATGCTCCCATTAACCGATATAGCAACCGAGTTACGTACAATTGAAGGAAGAGAGAACTTCAATCTTTTTAATTCGGATGACTATTGTACACAGGCTATTCATCGCACAGACTATGCTCTAAGCATACCAGTATTGCGATAGAGAGGGTTTGATAATGCAGTACTTTTATGAAGCAACAGACGCCGCAGGCACTCCCATTTTAGGCAAAATGGAAGGTAATAGTGAGACTGAAGTTAAAGCGAAATTACAGCAGCTGGGATATCAGGTTCAGTCACTTGCCCCTGTTACTGCTGTATCTCAAGCCCCCGCACCTGTTGATAGATCTGATCGTACCATGATGCCTCCTCCTCCTTCCAGTCCAAGACCACAAGTGCTTGAGGAGGAAGATCTACCTGTACTCATTGGCTCGCGGCCCAGCCTCACATACCGCCCTCTCACTCCGCAGGCACCCATAATGAATGCCTCCCAAGGGACGGTAGCTGCCAGAAAACCTGCCAAAATTGTGTTGGCTGGAAACGCTGAACGCACCGCACCCAAATCCATTCCACGTACCTCCGTCAGACCTGTTTCAACTGCATTCCAGCAGCAGCCCACACTGGATGGTACGTCCAAACTTGCTGGTGTTAGCACCAAAGATCTTATGATGTTTTTCAGGCAGCTTGGATCACTCATTCAGAGCGGCATGACTGCATATTCAGCTCTCGATAACCTGGCTCCAAGAACTCCCAACAAGAATCTGCGTCAGGTTGCCACTGAGATGACTCAGGCTGCACACGATGGCAAACAGATCTCTGGTGTTATGTTCCACTACCCTGCCATCATCCCCTACCATATTGCTGCTATGGTAGCAGCAGCTGAAACTGGAGGCTTTCTGGAAATTGCCTTCACTGAGATTGCCTACTCCTTTGAGGAGAATATGGCACTCTATAAACACTCCTGGATTCCAAAGTTCCTGGCAATCAATGGCTGGTATACACTGGTAACCATGTATCCCTTTGGACACGACCTGTACCAGAATTTCAATCTTGTTAATAATATCAAAATCGCCGCAGTTCAATCCCTATTCATCTATCTTCCGCTTGCCCTTCTAGGTCACTGGCTGTTCGTGATGATAGGGCGTAGATTGAGAAAGCCCCAATATAAACAGATGTTGGATAACCTGTCATTGAAAATCCCCGTCTTTGGAAAGCTTCAGAGAGAAGCATCTTTATCCTCGTTCCTACGCATATTAAGACGTCTTTATAATTCTGGTATTGCTCCAGGCACTGCCTGGGAGTGTGCTATGAATACTTCGTCCAATATGGTAATTCGTGGTAGACTGGCTGAGGCACAGAATATGATCCAGCACGGTTCGTCTCTACCTGAAGCGTTCACAGCCACGAATTTATTCGAGTCGGATGTGGAACAGATGATGCATACAGCACAGGCATCCGGGCAGGTAGTAGAAATGCTGGACCAGGCAACTGCGCAGTATGTGGACATGGTTGCCATCTCTGCAAAACGGGCAAAAATACTCATGTTCAGAATAGGACTGAATGCGTGCCTGATCCTTAGTGGAGCTGCTCTAATCTACTTCACATATATGTACTTTCATGGAATGTTTGGGTGGGTAGACAAGTATTTTGGAACGAATTAGAGTGAGACGCCTATATACTTCTCACTAACTGTCAACATAGTAGATATGATTGAATGAGAGAACATGGATAAAAGATGGCCAATTGTAGTTCTAGTGATACTTATACTGATTGGAACTGCTCTAATCTACTACACATATATGTACTTTCATGGAATGCCTGGTTACGTTGACAAGTATTTTGGAACGAATTAGATACCGGATGTATTGTTTAATCAACATACATTCTGCATCCTATCAATCATTGGAATAAAGAGACCATGGATAAAAGATGGCTGCCAGCATTATTAATGTTGTGGCTTGTGATTGTAGTTATTGGAGTGGCAGGAGGCTTCTTCGCTTACAGGTATTACAGTAATCAGATGAACTATACCAAAAAGATTTTTATGGGAAACTGAAAAGTGTTTTGGAAGTTGCATTCGAATGACTCTAACTTTTCTTCTTTGCGAAATCATAATGCTTTGTGGTAAAGTTTGCTATCATTCAAGTGCTCATCCATTATCTATAATCTACGAAGAATAGATATGTATTTTCTGAATCTATGCATACCGCCAAGTTAAAATATAAACCATTTTTCAGATGTGGATCCTACAATGAGATATCGACGTCACTACATTGGTATAGGAACAATGCTCCTAACAGCAATAGCATTGTATATCTACTTTCATCTTGTTCTGAATGCGATTCATTAAGGAACGGGTGAGAGTAAACACACAATAGTTAGTACGAAGGTGAAAGTGAGAGCAAAAGATGCCTACCTTTGCATATAAGGCTACTGATAGTTATGGGAATGAGATTCAAGGTCAGGTAGAAGCACCTGATATGCCTTCTGCTGCCGAACATGTACGTGTGAGTGGTTATATCCCAACTTCCCTTCAGATTGCTGACCCACTTAGCCAGGATACCACAGACTATTCGCAAATTACTCACGATGTCCCACGAACAGTGACAGGGGTAAATCTGGAACGATACGATCCAGACGAGCCTGTAGTTACGCTTCAGCCTTGGGAGCGTGGTGGTCCAGTTGAGCAGATTGGTCCGGCAGTAGTCAAACCCAAAGCGTTAGTTGCTCCTGAAGGCATCCCATCAGTGTACAATGGCCAGCAGCTTGGTGTAGTTCCTAGAACCAGCTTTGAAATGAGGCAGGCACCTCCCAAGTCTCTGGCTGAACGCTTTAAAGGAGCTTTCATCTATCCTCTGGTTTCTGGTCTCACCCTTAAAGATCTTGTTGCATACTACAACCAGTTCGCAACATTAATAAGTGCTGGTCTTCCTCTTTATCAGGCATTAGTCGGGTTGGAAAGTCAGACAAATAACCGTAAACTTAGAGAGGCAACCTTCGCCATGATGCAGCACGTACAGCATGGAGGTAAGCTGTCTGAGGCTATGTCCAGGTATCCCACAATCTTTCCTGAAATGCACTATGCAATGATAAGTGCTGGGGAACAGGGCGGTATGCTTGAGCAGGTACTTCGACAACTTTCGTCCTACGTTGAGCACGAGTTGTCTATCAAGAGGCTCCTGCGAGGGGAAACCCTCTATCCCAAATTGGTGCTGCTTGCCTGCTTCTTGATTATCGGCAGTCCACCTCTGCATGGGCAAATGCCCGCAGTCTCACTACTGGTATTGGGCAGCCTGGGAAAAGAACCCTACACGTTTGCAAACTATCTGCACGATACCGTAGGCTTTGCAATGGTGCTGCTGGCTCCCGTGCTGATTCTTTACATTTTGTTTAGACTATTTCTCTTTAATATTAAAGGTGTGAGAGAAGCGTACGATACCGTCAAAACAACGATACCAGCACTGGGTACAATTGTTAAAGGCTTTGCCCTGGCTCGATTTATGCGAACATTCTCTGCTCTCTACAAAAGTGGGTTCACTATGTCATCTGCGCTGTCAATTGCAGGAGATTCGGCAGGGAATGTACTACTTAGAAATGCAGCACATAATGCAGTGGACCATGCGGAGCATGGTGGACTGGTGTCAGATGCACTTGCAAAATCTGGAATGGTTCCTGCAATGGCGTTAAATATGATGCGTACTGGGGAAAGTTCTGGAAATATGGAAGATATGTTAAATAAGGCAGCAGATCACTATGAGGAAGAAAGCAAGCTGAAGGCACGCGTTGCGGCGTTAGTCTTCAGCGTGGCAATGCTGCTCCTGGTTGGTCTGCTCGTTGGCATAACTGTACTCAACTTCTACGGCGGTTATGCTAGCAGTATCACAAAGATGGGTGGTTAGAGGAGCATAATGACATCAGAAGATTCAAGGAAGGATCTATATCAGGCTTTAGGGCTGCAGAAAACTGCAACACCTGAACAGATAAAAAAAAGATATCGGGAACTTGCAGTTAAGTACCATCCCGATGTCAACCCTTCCGCAGATGCTCAGAACAAAATTAAGCTCATCAACGAAGCATACCATGTGCTCGGAGACCCTGAACGCAGAGCCACCTACGATGCAGAACGGTTCTTGAATCAGCATACTACACGTACTCCGCACTCTGGTCCAACAACAACTGCCAAAACTGAAAGTGCGCGACCTGGCGCTGCTTCCACTCAAACCAGAGCACCCCAGAATCCTCCACCACATCGCGAGCCTCCGCAAGCGCAGTACAACGGATTCGGCAGGGTGAATACTAACCCGCAGTCAACCCGCACAAATAGTGCCACATTCAGCAACGATGCAGAACGCAGGAAACAGCGCTTAAACGCTGTGCTGGATGACGCAAAGTTAGCTTTCATTGGTATGCACTATGTGGAAGCAGAGCGGCTGTGCAGGGAAGCTCTCAGCGTGGATTCACGTTCCGCAGTGGCTCATGAACTCATGGGAGACATTTTGGTTCGACGAGGCTACCCCAGCAAAGCAATGACTGCATACTCCTATGCAATCCAGTTTAACCCTGCCAATATCAGCGTACAGAACAAGCTGTCCCGATTAGCTGGCGTGGATACTACACGCTCCCATGGTCCAACTATGGGCATGAACCACCGACAGGAGCAGGTAGCAAACCTCAACAGATTCGAGCAGGACAGGATGCTGCTAGCTGTGGGCATAGTCACATTACTGCTCTCTTTAGGCATCCTTACGCTCATGTACTTCGTTCCAGGTACGCCTGTTCTAGGACCATTCTCCCTGCTCACGCCATTCTATCTGGTGCTGTTTGGGCTGGCTGCTGGTATCCTTCTTGGCCTCTACGGAGGGCTAAAGCTGATAAGACAGGAGCTTGATCTTAAAAATCTTGGAGGAAAACATGGACTACTGATTCCCGCATTGATATGCACATCCCTGGCTTCCTTCTTTCTCTCGCTCGTGATCTATCTGGTACTGGCTTTTCGTCAGTCGAAAGTCTCACCTTCAGTCCTAAGAGTGTATGGAACAACACTCATGCTCATTATTCTAAGCTGGCTAATCTACCACCCTGCGGGAGTGCCATGGCCTAGCGTGGCCATGATGCTATTTAGTGGCAACTTTCTGTTTCCGGGTTTAATGCTCGGCTGGATTGCTGCAGACTGGCTGAGAATGGGTAACAGCTCACTAACCATACCCTGATCTTCTTTTGTGAAAATCAGTCTCATAATCAAACAGAAGCAGGTCAATAATCATAGCCACTTCATTCCATGGCAGCAGGTTGTGCGCACACAAACTGGCTTGAGGTTATGCCCCCTGAATACTCTTCGCTTACAAATTTCTAATCTTGGCCACAGATATGGTGGAAGAAAGCTATTTCAGGGTGTCAACCTCGATGCAGCTGCTGGCACGGTGGTAGCAGTGTTAGGAACCAATGGCACTGGCAAGTCCACATTTCTGAAGATCGTCGCCGGACTGCTGACACCCTGGCAGGGTACAGTTTCATTATCGCTGGACGGAGCTGCCCTAACCGGTGAAAAACGACGCCATATAATAGGCATGACTGCACCAGATATGGCACTCTATCAGGAGCTGTCTGGAGCCGAAAACCTTGAGTTTTTTGCCAGCCTGAGAGGTCTTAACCCGGATACAGCTATGCTGCGGAGCTCTTTGGAAAAGGTGGGCTTGAAGGGCAGAGGCAGAGACCTGGTGAGTGACTACTCATCCGGGATGCGGCAGAGACTGAGGCTTGCAGTGGCTCAGCTGGGCTCGCCGCGTCTCCTGCTTTTGGATGAACCATCTTCCAATCTGGATGCTGCAGGGATCGAGATAGTGGAGTCTGTATTGAATCAGCACAGGGAAGCGGGTCACATCGTGCTGATTGCAACCAATGCGCCCCATGAAATGGAATGGGGAGATGTTCACCTGCAGGTTGCACAGCTTTGAGCGGAAGTTTGTGGTATCAGCAAGCGGTTGCCCTTTGGAGAAAAGATCTTCGGGCAGAGCTTCGGACACGCGTTGCATTAGGTTCTATGGGGGTATTTGCTCTCGCATCGCTTATGCTGATAGCTCTCTCCATGCTCAGCCTCAAGGATGAAGTGTTTGTGGATGCCCTCGGGCACTCACATCTTGCTTGGGACAATCCGGCAAAAATGGCTCTGTTATGGGTGCTGTTCTGTTTTGCAGCGTTTGCAGGTCTATCTCACTCCTTTGTGCATGAGGAGAGCACCGGAACAGCACAGAACCTGAGACTTTTTATGTCGGCACATGCTGTTTATGCTGGCAAACTGTTCTTCAATTTCACGGTATTAGGTGCGATAATGCTGGTCATAACTCCCATCTACATGCTCCTTACCGGCATGCAGGTTGGAGGGATTATGGTGTTTGTGCCAATAATGGTATGGGGTGGAATGAGCCTTGCTGCAGTGGCAACAACTGTTGCCGCGCTGGCATCCAGAGCTCATACATCTGGAGCGCTGTTCGGAGCTATAGGATTGCCAATGCTCATTGTACTGCTAGTACTCATCATGCAGGCGGCAAAACTATGCTATTCAGCGCACATAGATACCATTTCTATCGTAAAAGATACTGGTGGGCTGCTGAGTTATGGCATACTTATAATTACACTGTCTGCTCTCAGTTTCCACTTTGTATGGGAAGATTGACACTTATGGCTACACTGCATTCACCAGTAGTTAACAAAGAAGATAATCAGAAAATAAGTACCGAAAGATTAACCCCTCAAACTGCTTATCATGTTCCACTATGGAAAGCACTTACAGGATTGATCATGAGTTACGTGATTGTGGGTGCCTTCTTTATTGCACATGGAGCAATTGGTTTTGCTGAAAAAGGAGTGGCTGCCAGAATAATCTTTTTTCATGTACCCTGTGCCGTCCTCTCATCAATAGCCTATTTTGTAGGGTTTTTCTATGCAGCCCGTTACCTCCTCAAGTTAAAAAGTGAGAAAATTAAGCCATTTCTCGATGACTATCGCTCTGCAGCAGCAATGGAACTAGGATTTCTGTTCTGTCTGCTAGCCACTATCACTGGCTCAATTTTTGCAGGGGTTCAGTGGGGCAGTTTCTGGAACTGGGATCCGCGTGAGACGTCCATAGTGGTAATGCTGCTTCTGTATGCATCCTACCTGTTACTGAGAGCAGCAAACAGCCTTAAGCCGGAGCTTAGGGCACGGCTAAGTGCGGTATATGCTGTGGTGGCACTGGTTCCTGCACAGTTTCTCATATGGGCAGTACCAAGAATTCTGGCTACCATGCATCCCACTACCACTCTAACAGATCCCAGAATGACCAGCTTGTCATACAAGATGGTGCTCTACCCGGCTTTTATAGCATTTGTTTTGCTGTTTATATGGCTTATGCAGCTAAGAGTAAGAATGATGATGCTTTGGGAACAGCATAGACACAATGCTCAGCAGACAATGGAGACAGATTACAGATGACCCACCGTATGATTCTAATGTTGGTGATGGCGGTTCCACTCGTAGTATGGTTTGGACTGTTTTTCTATTTGCTTATAATAGACCGTGCTATGCATCGCCTGGAAAATAACCAGGAAGGAAACGATTCGATATGAATAAAGCAGTACTGATAGGACTGCTGATAGTGAGTGGAGCAATGGGGTTCACTCTATGGGCATTCAGTAGCTCTATGACACCTTATGTAGACATTCATCAGGCAGAGCAGATGGGAACACGTGTGCAGGTAAGAGGAAAGATCCTTCACAACACCGCTCACTGGAGTTTCACGAAACATACCTTAAACTTTATGCTGGAAGACAGCCACAAAGATGAGATCGAAGTTGTGTATCATGGTCCTAAACCTGAATCGTTTGATACAGCACCTGAAACTGCTGCAACCGGAATAGTACAGAAGCAGCCAGATGGCACACTCGTTCTTGAGTCTAGTAGTATGGTGGTAAAATGTCCATCAAAGTACGATGATGAGACAAAGTCCGCCCTTCGAGGCGCATACGGGAAGGCTTGATTTATGAGTGTGGGACAATTCGGGACTTTTGCAATAGTGAGCGGACTTATCCTCTCGCTCATAACCATCGGACTGTTCATTGCGCGTCTCTCCAAACCAGAAAACAGGCTCCTGAAAATTATCTCCCGGCTCTCCTACACAGGCTTAGCAGCATCCATCTTCTCGGCTTTTGGAGCTTTAGGATGGATTGTATACCACCGGGAGTATCAGTACGACTATGCTGTTCAGCACACAAGTAACGAACTATATAATCACTGGTTCCGATTTGCAGCCACATGGTCTGGTCAGGAAGGAAGCTTCCTGTTATGGGCAGTTTGGACCTCTATAATAGGATTTATAGTTTGTTACAAGGCTGGCAAATATGAAAACCGTGTGATGCCGATCTATGTTAGCGTTCAGGGATTCCTATGCGCAATTCTGCTGAAACAGTCTCCATTTCTTCTGTTCCTGTTCAAACACCCTGGAATGCCCGGTGTGCCAACAGAAGGTCTGGGCTTAAATCCTTCTCTACAGAACTACTGGATGACGATCCATCCTCCCACAATTTTCTTTGGCTTCGCCTCACTACTCGTACCGTACTCCTACGCCTTAGCCGCTCTCATCTGGAAAGATTACGACGATTGGGCACGCGCTGTATTCCCGTACGCACTCCTCACAAGTGGAGTGCTAGGTCTAGGTCTGTTCATGGGAGGTTACTGGGCATACGAAACACTTGGCTGGCACGGATTCTGGGCATGGGACCCTGTGGAAAACGCATCGTTCTTCCCCTGGTTAGCAATGATTACACTGGTTCACGGTCTGCATGTTCAGCGAGCAAGAGGCGGCATGGCGCGCACCAATCTGTTTACCGGTATTCTGGGATTCAGTCTGTTCCTTGTTGGCACATTCCTCACCAGATCTGGTGCACTTGCCTCCAAAGGACCAAATGGTCAGCTGCTCTCAGTCCATGCTTTCGATGATATCAGTAAAAGTGGTCTCATCATCATGGAGATCATGCTCATTGGTTACGCCATTGTAGGATTTGGAATGTGGCTCTTGAGATTAAAACAGATCCCCAAACAGAACACCACGGGTGATAACCTGGTATCAAGAGATTTCGCCTTCTTTATCGCTGTAATCCTCATGCTGGTTTCCTGTGCAGTTGTAACCCTGGGATCCACCACACCCCTTTTCCTCAGCTGGTTCCATCACGCACCTATGGCTCCCCAGGCATCCTTCTATAACAAGGTAATGTTTCCGCTGGTAGCACTCATCGCCATCACACTGGGATGCGTGCCCTGGCTTGCATGGCGACGAACCGACGGCGATACCTTCCTTCGCAAGCTGATGTGGCCGTGGCTTATATCCATGGTGTTCGGTTTTGGTCTGCTTCTGTGGGTGCAGGTTGCCCAGAGGCAGCTCATAAACACCCTCGATCCTCAAACTCTTGACTCCACCATGCACAACTGGATAAGTCCTGCAATTCAGCGCATGTCTGTGGTTATACTGGGTACCCTCGGGTTCCTTGCAGCCCTGTCAAACTCCATGCTTGCCTACAGGGTACTGCGAAAACGTCCTCTGGCAGCGGGAGGATGGATAGCACATGTGGGCATTGGAGTGCTAATCCTTGGAGTGATTGTCTCCAACACATTCGAAAAAACGCAGGAGATCACCCTGAAACAGGATGATGGTCCGCGGACCGTTTTTGGATACACATTCGATTTCGTTGGAATGACTGGTAAGGCTCCCTATGGCCGACCGATAGACCCGGATTACGATCAGAACAACCACATAATCATCAAGGTTACACCTCCTGGTGGAGATAGTACAGCTAGCGGTGATTCATCTTTATCGTTCCTTATGGAGCCGCGATGGTATGTGCCAAAACCATCCATGGATGAAGAGAGTATGGGCAATCCTGATACCATGTACTGGCCAGCCATTCATAAAAGTCTAGGTCACGATCTCTATCTTGCCCTGGCAAGCCAGCCAGCGATGAATATGTATCGGGTGGATCTCATGCCAGGCGGTCATGTGGCATTAGGACCATACCAGATTGTCTATCTCAAACCAGACATTCATCCACTGGATTATATGGGCGCATTGTGTGGAATAGTGGCTCCTGGTATGAAACCAATACCTATTGAACCGGGAATGAAATGGCTGAAAGACTCCACCGGTCATCCTGTTATGAATGACCAGGGTGCACCCATAATTTTCAAACAGAACGAGCCGATACCCGGGCTTACATTTGCCGATGGGGCACCTGGAGTTGTGATCCTCAATAGTCTTAATGCCACAACTCACTCGGCAGACCTGCTGTTCAGTCTGCCAGATATGCCCGCAACCTGGAATATACCTCTGGCTGTAACTTATAAGCCATGGATTAATTTAGTGTGGATGGGAGTACTCATCTCGGTATTGGGGATTATGATCTCTATGGTGAATCGCACAATTGAAAACCGAAGAGATTTTCAGGCTGCACAAGGCAAACCAAATAAAAAGAAGAAGTAACTTCACATAAGAGGCATTATCTGGAAGCAGAGCGAATTATCAAACCTTTAAGATTAGATGACGTTATAATCGCTCTGCTTCTTTGTCTTCATCCGGTCGTCGCAAAGAGTACCCTAATCCTCTCACTGTATGAATTAGTTTGACGTCGCTCCCTGCATCTATTTTCTTTCGCAATAGTCCAATATATACATCCACCACATTAGAGTAACTATCCTCGTCCATCCAAACCCGCTCCTGTATTGTCTCCCTGCTCAGCACTCGCCCTTCATTCGTAGCCAGGGCTTCGAGCAGGAGATACTCCCTTTGACTTAACGGAATCTCTGTGCCATTACGCTCCACATAGTGC
>JAJZFJ010000156.1:0-2637 GCA_021805395.1 bacterium | reverse complement strand
ATCGTGCAGCTGCGTATCAATCTTGAGATCGAGAATTCTGATATTCCTTCCCTTATGGATCTTGTCACGTCGAAGTAAAGCCTGAACTCTGGCAAGCAGCTCAGGAAACTCAAAGGGCTTGCAAAGATAGTCGTCCGCTCCGGTCTCCAGTCCATTTACCCTATCTGCAAGAGTTGAGAGAGCTGTAAGCATTAGGATGGGAGTTGTGCGGCGTTTCACTCTTAACTCCCTGCATATCTCTCTGCCATCCATGCCAGGCAGCATCAGATCAAGTATAATGAGGCTGTACTCCTGGCAAAGTGCCATTTCCAGCCCTTTCTTTCCATCCTGTGCTATGTCTACCTCAAAGTGCGCCATTTCCAGGCCTCTGCGCAGCACCCTGGATATTCCTGCCTCATCTTCAACAAGCAGTAATTTCACATCAATTCGTCCTCAATGTGATAATCCACTCTTTTAATACTACACTCTGGAAGTAAGACAGACATGGACCTGAGTTCCCTTTCCTGGTTCACTCTCAATTTCAAATGTACCTCCATGTGCTGATACAATACTTCTGCAGATAGATAACCCCAGTCCCGTTCCTCCCACAGCGCGCGTTCTAGCATCATCCACTCTATAGAAACGCTCGCCCATATGGGAAAGATGCTCTTTTGCAATCCCCACTCCAGTATCAGAGACTGTTACACAAATAACATCATTCATCTTGCTGACATCTATCCAAACAGTTCCATCTACCGGCGTATATCTAAATGCGTTATCTAAAAGATTAACCCATACTCTCGTTAAACTATCGGGATTACACACAACCTGAAGATCAGGAGAAGAGATATTAATCTTCACATTACGCTCCGCATGCCCGGTTACCCGTTTCTTGGCATCCTCCAGCATAGGAAGAAGAGGAACCGATACCATGTTATGCTCTTTTCCAGATGTATCATATCTGGCTAGCAGCAGCAGATCCTGCACCAGTGTACGCATTACATTTGCAGCGCTATCTATATCCGCAATTGCCTCGTCAAGCGGAGGTGCCAGGTTTCCTTCCTGCAGCAGCAGGCTGGTGTTTGCCTTTATAATGGTGAGCGGTGTTTTTAGCTCATGCGATGCATCTGCAGTAAATCTTTTCTGTCTCTCCATAACAGCTGCCATTTCCCGCATCAGTGCCTCACGCCTTCTGAAATCAGAATCCAGACGATTCAGCATCAGATTGCAGGCGTGTGTAAGCTCTGCAAACTCATCATCTCCTGAAACAGGCAGTCGCTTGGAGAGATCGCTAGCCTGAATGTTCCCCAGAGATTTCGAGAGCAGCCTCACTGGTTTTAAGGCTTTGTTTGTGAGAATAGAGCCTCCAATCCCCGAAATAAGCAGTGCAAACGGCAGCAAAGTAAATAGAGTTGCGTTCATGTCTGCAATGGCTCTCAAAGTGCTGGCTAGTGGATATGAAAACTGATATACCCCCTCCTGCCTTCCCGGTAGATGCATTGGGCCCACCAGAACTCTCATCTCCTCGCCATTCTGATCTACGGTTGCAAACGTCTTCTGACCATGCAATGCAGCGGCAAAGAGAGATTTGTCCAGTGATACTTCGTACTCTCTGTGCAGAAGTGGTTTGCCATCATGGTCGTAAATCTGAAGGATTACCCCTGAAGGTGTCCTTGTAGGTGGTTGGGGCGGCCTTCCTCGCTCTGGAGGACGAGGTGGTGTACCGTCAGGTGGTAATCCACCTCCAACGGGTGGGGGTCCATTGAAGCCCGCTCCTCCACCTGGAGGTGGGCCGCCAGGGTTTCCACCAGCTCCAGGAGGTGGACTGCCGGGAGGTGGTCCTCCCTGTGGTGACCATGGTTGATGGCTGAAAGGTGGTGCCGAACCATTCACTGCATTTCCAGGTGCGAAGCGTGATCCAGGCCTCCATCTGCCTCCAAAAGGGCGATTGGGTGGTGGATGGGAAAACACACGTGCATGAGCCAGCAAAAGATTATCCACTGAACTCATCAGGTTTCGCTGAACCGCATAGTGGATAATTGAACTTAAAAGAGTAAGGACAACTGCCAAACCTGCTATATTCCAGACGAGCAGACGCGCTCGCACAGAACGAAATACCTGCATTGCCTTCCTCCTCTATATCCTGAAGAATTTCAGGGAATTGCAATATGTATACACTTTATTAATAACTCAAGACCTGATTTGATAATTGATTGCATATGTCAATCTATGAATTTAATCTGCGCTTTACTTCTCTATACACTCACGAGCATCCATAAACTGCATGTTATATGCAGTGGGTAATAGGAAGAGTTGGGATCTGGTGCCAAATCCCAACTCTTAGACAGGTCACCAGCGAAGTGTGACTACTGTCCGCCACCTGGAGGTGGGGGTGGACCACCTGGCCCTCCAGGAGGTGGACCGCCAAACCCACCAGGAGGTGGACCGCCAGGACCGCCTGGGCCACCACGACCACGAGGATGCGCTGCGATGTAGTTATCCAGCGTTTGTAGCTGCTCTGTAGTCATTAACTGTCTGACCTGTTTCTCCATCTGGTTATGGTTGTCCATAAATGCAGTTCGCATTGCTGATCTATCCTGATTTTGCGTTGCTGCTTTTATGGCTTTCTTCAGACTTGCACGTGAAGCTTTAGTGATC
>JAJZFJ010000302.1 GCA_021805395.1 bacterium | reverse complement strand
GATATAGTATTGTTTAGTAATGTACTCACTTCAATGTTCCTTGGATGCCCTATTAGTTATATAGATGGTTTGAATAGTGTCTCATTTAATTATGACACCTAGGGATATACGCTTGTTGAATTTGGTGATTATGAATGTCCGCCGTGTGCGCATGTAGAGAAACAAATATACTTTTATTTAGATGAGTATGCTGGGTTGTTAAATTTTCGATTTAGACAATTCCCCTTAAGAATGCATAAATATGCCATGAATGCTGCAATAACCAGTGAATTGTTTAACAACAGCCGTCAATTTTGGTCGATTCATGATCAACTATACTCTCTTAATACTAAAGTGCAACCTCATAATTTAAAGATTGTGCTATCTCACATGAACATGGACTATAACCATATATCGAATGCCCAGCGAGATGGTGCAATTAAGCGAGTAGAAAAGGATATTCATGTTGGGAAGTTATTTGGGGTGGATTCTACTCCTAGTTTATTTTTATGTTATCCTAATGGGGATGTTTACCGAATATATAGCTTAGGACAGCTGGATGATATTATTAGATAACTTGCATACCCTGACATGCTAAGTTATTTAACAAAGATAGGTCATATAGCATTTTATTATTATAAATATAAAATATCAGTTACATTTAAATCAAATTATAAGATTAAATTTTTTTAAACATAACTTATTCTTCATTGATGCGGTCTCAAAACCACCAATCATATTTTTGAAAAAATAATTTTAAAAACACTAAAAGCATCTAACAGTCACCGACCCTTTTGGCCGGACCACAAATATTGCTACAGTTTACAATGTCTCTAAGATCAAATATATTCAATTTCTTAAGATGAGTAACAGTTATTTTTCATCATCTATTTTAGCATCAATTTATTGTCTAAAACTATTCACATTATCATAGATTTTTAGATAGTGAATAGAGAATCTGATATAATTAAGCAGCGATCTATTCTTAAATATACCCAAGTTCGTCATCTTTGAGAAAATCGCTTATCCATAGAAATATATACTGGAATAGATATTAAATTCTAATATTTAATTTACGATATTCCTTCCTTAGAGTCTAAACTAATTATTGTACAATTGCCTATTATGTAATTTAGTTAGCAAATTCAAAATGCTGGTATTTTATATTTCGAGCATTCACTTCCACCATACCTTTAGTTTTACTGCCTTCTCATCTTCATCATTGTATAATGATTCTGCCAGAGACATGGTCAGCATCAGATGCATATAGCACTAATATCTTCTTCATGCAAAACCCGCTCGTACCTTGCTGACTTGTCTTATATGGGCTATCTGTTGAATAACTCTATGCCGATAAAACATCAAGCGTCAACAGTTAGTGCAATCTATCCTAATCTCTTACAAAATCTTAATCTGCACTTGACACCCTCTATGGCCTGCAGGTAACATGCTATCTGTTTGTGAGAGCATAGCTCAGCAGGTAGAGCAACGCCCTTTTAAGGCGTGGGTCCTGGGTTCGAGTCCCAGTGCTCTCAGTTTATCGGTATACCAACTACATTAACCGAAGTAATACAGTTACGGTGCCCCAAAGTTTGCTATATCCCCTCAGTAATCTGTTAGATGTGAACCCTCTCATTTTAGCTGGATACGTGCTGGTTTCCCTGAGTTATCCCACCTGTCTACAGCTTTCACTTCGTAGATAGCAGGTTGAGATGCTGGAGAGTGATCTGTAAAGTGGTCAGCAATAGTTGTGCCTATCTCCAGAAAACCGGATCCCATGGCTTCCTCTCTGTAGATCCTGTAATAGGTTGCCTTGCCAGGCTTCCAGTGCAGTTTCACGCCATGTTCGTTTAGAGCGATTGTTAAGTCTTGAACTGGAGGGGGAACCTGCTGTCTGAAATCGGATGTGTAGACTACCATGCAGTTTGGTCCGATTGTACCTGTAAGCCTTCCACTTCTTATTAAGACTGTATGTGCAGGTTTCTGCAGATCACCAAAAGGGCTTACAGGTATATCTACGGGATTATAGAGATAGCAACGGAATTTGGTAGTGAGTGCAAGCCTGTGCATGGTAATTTCAAAATGTACGGCCTGATGGTTACGGTTGACCAGCACAATGGACCATCCCGTTTTGTGTTTCACCACTCCCATTCTCAGACGAGGGTCGCTGGATGAGGCTGCAACAGATTGTGAAGGGCCTCTGAACCAGCGTGTCAACAGCCCATATGCGAAGTAGGGATCGCGAGGTGCATAGTTTCCATTTTCCCACTTGAACATGCCCCAGTAGTTCTGATATGGCTGACCTGCTGTATAGGGGAAATCCGTGAAGGTCCAGTATGCCAGCGCTTTTACACCGGAGTTGAGAGCAGCTATCACTGCCTCTGCGAGTTGTAAGCCGGTGTAAGGTTCCAGAGGTGTGTTCCAGTAGTAGCAGTCGTCATGGAGCACACCGTTTATTGTACGGCCATCTCCCCTGCACCCGAACTCACCAAGGATGAAGCCTTTCTTTTTGGCTGCAGTTACTGCACAGATTGCGCGGAGCTGGGTGAGGAACCAGGGATAGAAGCGGGAGCTGTCTGGCGCATACTCGCTGAAATACTCATGCGCACCGTACACTGCAGTCGTGGAGTTGATATGATCGGCTGCCCATTTAACGGTGTTCCATTCCGAGATTGGGGAGGCATCTGTTGCCAGCATGCCAATGTGTAGCCCCTCCTTCCAGAATGCCTTGAAGATTGCGTTCTGGTAGGTAGCATACAGAGGCAGATCATTGGCAAGTGCACCCCATTTATCCAGCGTGAGTTCGTTGCTGATGCAGAAATATTTTATGCAGATGCAGCCTCTGGTTTTAATGAGATATGCCATCTGGTCTGCAGTATGCTTTGCAAAATTCGCCATGTCCTGTGGTGTTTGCTCTACTGGAAGATCCCACAAAGTGATGTATGCCACTGTGCCTGTTTCCTGCATGAGAAGCAGATGTTTCGCCATCTGGTTTAGCTGTTTCGTTCCCCAATCTGTCTGGATGTCCATTCTCACAAATGATGGTGCAAGCTCTCGCCATCTTTTAAAAAGTACCTGATCCATCTGCTGTGCGGTTGCTGGGAAGTTATGCTGGAAGGTATCGAACCCAACTCCCAGGAACCTCTTCTGTTCAATGCGATTTGGGTAGATGGTTAGATGTCTTAGCCTGTTGCCCAGGTTTCGCCAGGATGCAGCCCTGCTTGTTCTGACAAGCTTTGGATTTGAGAACCATACGGTGCCATGTGCCTGAAGGATGAGGCCAAACTGAACGGTGACCGTTTTAGGTGGAGCAACCCCGGTGATACTGAGGTGCTGCCAATGCGTTGAACCCACATTGAGCGTTGGTGCGCCGTTTTCGATCCCTACCCGCTGTCCCTTGCTATCCAGGAAAACCAGCACAATGTATGCTCCCACTCCCCCTTGCAGACCCTCCGACCTCACGTCTACATCTGCCTGAAAGGCATCATATGGGAGCACATCTGCGGAGTAGTTGTACTGAAGCTGCTGATACTGCAAGGGAGCGCTAGATGTTACGGTGATTTGTGCTGAAGGATGGTTTTCATGATTCACAAACGTAAAATCTGCCTGACCGCTCTGTATCCAGCCAGGCAAGCCTGCTGCAAAAGGGGTGTTGAGTAGTATCTGTTCTGCAGAAACAGCGGTTGACATGGAGCAGCAGAGCAGTGCAATCAGGAGAAGTAGGCAGGTTTTCGACATCAGGTCACCTCAACAGTGAGTGTACTAGCTGAGACATTCTATTGATGGGTTGTCGATTCCTGCATTCTTCAATGGGATACAGTGAACGCTTCAGGCAGATGTAATGCCTTCAATGGTCGCGGTTACCGGCAGGATGTCTCCTTGAGAGTTGAATATCATCCTGTCCAGGCAGACCACGCGATGGTTAGCGTTTGTTGTATTTGGGGGGCGGCGGTGATAGCACATCACCCATTCGTCTGTACCTGGCAAACAGAGCACCGAGCAGTGACCAGCCCCGCCTCCAATGGAAGGGTTGCAGCTCATTATCCGGTGTGCTTCTGTGAAAGGTCCATACGGTGAAGTGGCTTTAGCATAGGAGACTGAATAGGTTGAGTCTGTCCAGTTGCCATTCGACCAGAGCAGGTAGTAGATCCCATTGCGCTTGAGCATGAATGGACCCTCTACATAGTCGGGAGGTGTGATTTCGGTGAATGTGTTGTCTGTCGAGACGAGATCCTGGTTGAGTTTGACAACTACGCAGTGCCTCCATCCACCGTAGTAGAGATAGGCTTGTCCGTCGTCATCCATGAATGCATGGGCGTCAATGGGCTGTGCTCCGTGATGGTAGTCTGCAATTAACGGCTTGCCAATGGCATCGTGAAATGGGCCGACAGGGCTATCTGAGATCGCAACACCCAGACCCGCTCCATCTCCAGCCGAGAAATAGAAGTAATATTTGCCCTCGTGCCCGAGCACTGTTGGCGCCCATGCCGCCCTGTTCGTTGACCACGGCACATTTTTGAAATCCAGAATTACGCCTTCATTTTGCCAGGTTTCAAGATCGTTCGATACACAGACCTCAAAGAATGTTTGGTCTTCATAAGCTTGTGAGCATGTTGGATAGATGTAGTATCTACCTTCAAAGAAGTGCAGTTCAGGGTCTGCATACCAACCAGGAAATACAGGATTCGTCATGGGCTAGCCTTTATCTCGCAATGTACTGTCTATTCTAC
>JAJZFJ010000071.1:6138-19140 GCA_021805395.1 bacterium | reverse complement strand
TCCTTGCCTTCGGCACCTCTGCCCGTGCCTTCGTCGCGACCCTCCCCTCGCCATTCGCTGGCGCTCATTAAGGGAGGGTGGGAGTACTAACAGCGTTGCAATCGGGATTTCCCACATAGTGATAACGTTACCCCATAGCAGGGATCGTGCAGCCCCCTTCAGGGGGCTTGTCTCCGAAGGCAATGTCTTTAGGCATTGCAGCAAATCTGGCTGCTTCGTAATCCATTCCTGAGAGGCCAGCACAATTCAACGCGATGACGACATAAGCAGTTTTGTATCAGGATTTCCTCCAATTCAGAGAATCCAACACCCTAACGATTACCCTGAAGAATAAATGGAATAGTGCTAAAATAGAGAGTATGAATACTAATAATTTCGGAATAGTGAAACACAATGTGGTGCCAATGCGAGCACAGCCCGATGGAGCGTCAGAACAGGTGAGTCAGGCTGTTGCTGGCGATACTTTTATATGGCTGGCAGAACATAATAGCTATGTGAAGGCGAGAACGGATGATGCGTATGAGGGCTGGATTCTGAGGCGTCATGTAACTGAATGGAAAGAGGGTGAACATGCATGGCCGCTAAATGAGCACCCTGAGAAATGTGGCATGGTTTATACCCCTTTTGCAGAGCTGTTGGGTTCGCCAGGAGGGAAAATACAGGTACGGTTACCCATAGGGGTTCGCTTTAGAGTTCTTGATAAAATACAGACTGAACATGGTGAAATGCTGAGAGTTGCTCATCCTTACAAGCTTACAGATCCGGAAAATCCTCCCATAGCCTACATTGCAGCCTCATCCACGCATCCGGCTCCGCACGGTCACACACTCATACCATTTCATGGCTTAACTGCGTGTGCACTTTCTCTTCCTATGCTGGGTACTCCCTATTTGTGGGGTGGTACAACACCGTTTGGGTTTGATTGTTCAGGTTTAGTACAACGAATCTATCGAATGATGGATATCATTATTCCTCGAGATGCGGACTATCAGGCTGAATCAATGCTGGGGGAAAGACTGACACCGGTTACAACACCACATCCAGGAGATCTAGTCTTCTTCTGTGGTGCCTCCGACCCTGAAGGATCTGCAATTACCCACGTGGGTATGGCACTTAACAGTCATCAGTTCATACATGCATGGGGGATTGAAGGTGTTACGATCACAGAGTTCAATGATCCCTATTTCGTTTCCAGGTGCAGAACTACAGATGTATGGCGTTATCTCAACCATCGCCCATAACCCTGTAATTCATTCTACAGTTCATTATCTGGAAGATGTGTATTATTAACCAGATTAAAAACGGAATTGTAATAGGGGTAAGCAGGGTCAGTTACTTACCCCTATGGTTGACATTACGGATAAAATGTGAACAAACCGCCAGTATTCAAAGTGTAATTATATCCTCCCAGTATGGCACCCCCTATATCATCTGCAGTACACGTGTATCCATCCACAACGGAAGAATAAGCTCCATTTGCCACATTATTGACTCCATCTGCTATCAGACTAAAGTTGCCAGTTGAATTATTGCCTTGGCCACCTAGAATAGTGGAGCATAAACTAATGGAATTGTTCTGAAAACCATTTAGCACGGTTGAAAACGGTGCAGAACTGGAGTTGTATAGACCTGAGACTATCGCTCCAAATGAGCTGGCATTATTACTATCTCCCATGATCAGGTTATGGGATCCTGTAATGGAACCATTTGAATTGTATCCAATAATAAGGTTTCCAAGCCCGTTGACTGGCTCTTGTGCTCGAAGAAGTTGACCATATTTAGATTCTGAGATAGAAAATGCACCGCCTAATCCATCTTCTATTCCCAAGTTCGCGCTTATGATGTTTACATTGCTACCTTGCATCACAAGTTGAGTAGGTGCCGCTCCATTAGGAGTGTTGTTATCTTCTAATGTTATGCTAGGAGCATCAATTGTAAGCCCTGCATTGGTGGAGGAGAGGTAACTTGTTTTTTCAACGAGCTGTGATATTTCAGAATAATCAGCGTTCAGCTGATTTTGCATTTGGCTACAGGATTGACTGATTGAGGACTGCTGAGACTGTAGACTGCTGATAGCTTTCACATCTGTTGTCTGTTGCGTTTGGAGTGCTTTTACATCGCTGATTAGTGTACTTAAACTGGTTCCATAACCTTGCGCCATCGCATGTGGAATCGAGGAGAAGCAGAATGTTATTCCGAGTGCTGTGAGACCCAGAAGAGACTGTACTTTCATTTTCCTCATGGCAAATTTATATCTGTTTTCGGAAAATGCTAATCTGCTTTCCATCTCTGATAATCGATTTTCAATCTCATTGGTAATCATCTGTTTACCTGCTTTCTTTTTAGAATTGGTGATGCAAAACCTAATAATAGAAGAGCACCTACTGCCTGAACCGAACCTGCTTCTGGAACTGCCGGGCTTGATAACAGGCTAACATTGTCTATTCCCATATTGATAGGAGAAAGATTATTCGCCTCAGCAAATCTCAAGGTGTATGAATCTCCAGGGATGAGACTCCCATTTTTTAGTAGAGAAGTAAGATCGAATGAGTAGTTGGTGTAAGGATTTGGAAACGTTGCACCATTGTCAACGCCTTTGTAGAGATTATCCACCACATCGGTGGTTGCGGTAGAGAATGTTCCAGCGGATGCATTGAGAAGGTCAACGCGAGCATACTGCACATCTGGCGGGTTGTTATAATTGCCACCGGTATAGTCAATTATATTTTCCCCGCTATCTCCATATGCTGGTCCAACTCCAGACTGATCGTTCACAAACATCTGATAAGATAATGAGAGATTGAGTGAATTCTTCGGGATCACAAAAGTCTGTTCCAGAACATCAGCGCTTGGCGCAAAGTCATCTGATACAGCATAGTATTTTCCACCGGAGGGATTAGAAGCAGTGCTAAAGGCGTTCACTGGAGTGTTTGCACCAGGATTACTGATGTAGAAATTATCCTGCAGGTTAATATCAGCTGCATTTGCTTCTACTGCAGTTTTCCAGCCAGCAAAAGTGCCTGTTTCAAATCCCCCATTCTTAATGAGCTGGGTCTGAGCATTTGCTGGTAACTGAACCCAAAGAGCCATACAAGCTGTTCCCGCACAGCACAAGTTAACTAATCTAGCTTTCATTTGATTTCTCCTTTCGAGAGCAAATATGCTTACATTTTTTAGAGTGGCAAACCCGTTTACATTTTTAGTGTATAAGACAGGTGTTAGTGAAACCGTTAGCAAAATGAAACGAATATTAAAAGCTGATAAAGGGGGGATGTATAGTGTCTGGAATTTGAAATCGTAAGTATAGTAATCTATCATTAGAAAGAGCATAGTTCGAAACTTGATATGAAAACGGGACAGGCAGAAGGAATGGATGCTGAGGTTGTGGTGGTTCACACAGTGCCGGAGAGACTGATTCTTATTGAGACATTAGAGCTGATAAGAATGCTGTATGCATAAATAGTATAATGTTATGGGATTTGATTGGAATGCGCAGTTCTTATGAAGCATCAGATCAGGAATTTGCACTCATCACGCATGCTTCAAGATGAAATCACTGCAACATCCGGTTATCATTTTAAGTCACACCCTAGAGAGAAAAATATGTGCCAACTTATCGCTTAACACAAAGTATTCATGCGTTATAAAGTGAATCGAATAGTCAGAATCGTATAGATACGAAGCATATCCATATTGAGAAGTAACTGAATTATATCGATCAAGTACAGGATAGAGAATGTCAATAGAGAAAGAGCAGAATGAAAAAACCTGCAAATAGTCCTACACCGCAGGTCTGTTTTTATCTATTTGGACCGTTTCAATGTACGGTTAGAGATACGCCGCTACCTCCACTTCCAACGCGAAGAGAGTCACAGTTACTGGCACTGCTGCTCCTAAACACTCGAGGAGAATCTGAACGGGATTGGCTTGCTACTACGATATGGCCAGATAGCATGCTCTCTCAGGCTCGAGCCTATTTGCGAATTAGTTTAACCAGGATAAGGCATGCCTTAGGCAGTGAGGCATATCGTATTCTGTCTCCAACGCCAAGAACTCTCAAGTTAGATCTAACCGATGCGTTCGTAGATCTCCACCAGTTCGAAAGATTCATGAAACAGGGCACAGAAGAATCCATTGACCAAGCGGTCTCACTCTATAAAGGGAAGCTTCTGGATGGCTGGGAAGAGATTTGGATCTATCCAGATAGAGAGAGGGTTGCTCAGGAGGTGCTCACAGGTCTGGATAAGCTGGCCGCTTCCGAGATGGAGAACGGTAATCCTTCACGATCTGCAGTATATCTCCGTAAGGCTATAGCACTGGATGGTCTCAGGGAGAGTTCTGTGCGCGCACTCATGCAGGCATTGGCAAAACAGGGAGATTTTGGCGCCGCCCTGTTAGAATACGAAAGACTTTGCAAACGGTTGGAAAACCACCAGCCGGCAAAACCATCGCCGGAAACAACTGCTCTTTTCGATAGCATACGGCATGAACAGAGAAGGGCTTCTGGCGCTTCATTGCACAAAACGGAAGTTGTAATGCTTCCACAATTTTTGCCTGTCCCCATCACAAAGCTGATTGGAAGAGAGTGTGAGATTGAAGCTGCCTGCTCCTGTTTGAAAAAAAGCAGGCTGGTAACATTGACAGGTTCTGGCGGAGTAGGAAAAACCAGGCTTGCTCTGGCCGTTGCACAGCTTCTGAAAGAGCAGTACAACGAAGGTGCACTCTTTATCGATTTTTCCACAGTAGTAGATTCTGTTATGCTTTGGCAGACAGTAGCGAGATCTTTAAATATTGGAAGTGAACAGGATGTAAGATCAAAAGTACTCTCCGTCTTAAAAAATAGAGAGGCTCTCCTTGTGCTGGATAATTGTGAGCAGGTGCTTACTGGTTGTGCCCAGCTAATTTCCGAAATCCTGAGCATCTCCGGCCGCCTCAGTATCCTTGCAACCAGTAGAGAGGCATTTGGGATAGTTGGTGAACAGGTTTGGCGTGTTCCATCCCTATCCGTCCCGCAGGTAAAGCAGAATACGGAGGGACAAGGTGCAGCAGAACTTTTACGATATGAGAGTGTTCGGCTGTTCATTGAGCGGGCAGAGCTTGCCAATCCGGGTTTTGAATCTGCGGCAGAAACGGTGCAGGCTGTAGCGAGAATATGTTCTTTTCTGGACGGCATCCCTCTTGCAATTGAATTGGCTGCAGCAAGAGTGAGAACAATGAATGTGTTTCGTATCGAAGTCAGGCTAGAGGATATGTTCACGGTGCTTCATTCCGGAAACAGAGGAGCACTGCCGCGTCACCAAACCCTGCAAGCCACCATTCAATGGTCTTATGATCTGCTAAGTGAATCTGAAAAGTTACTGCTATCCCGAGTAGGAATGTTCGTAGGAGGCTTTACCCTGGAAGCATGCAGGGAGATCGATTCGGGTGGAAGTGTATCAGAAGATGAGATTGAGGAGATCCTGAGTGCATTGTGTGACAAATCTTTAGTGGTGTATGACCACATGAAAGACAGGTACCATCTGCTGGAAAGTGTACGACAGTTCTCACAATCGCAGCTGCATCTGAACCCCGAAGATGAAGAGGCAGTTACCATACGGTTTAGACTATATTATCGTGAACTGGTGGATAAAACAGTACAGCGCATCTCAACCGTTGAAACCGAGAAAAGTTTGAATATCCTTGAACAGGAATACGATAACATACGCGCAGTACTCAGCCATGCCATCCAGATGAATAATGCTAGTAGTATTACTGACAGTTTGGCTCTCTGTAAAAATCTTGTAATCTATTGGGATCTCAGAGGCAATCTCTCCGAAGGGCGTGGATGGCTGCAGAAAGTGCTTGCATGCGATATGAGTACGCAGGTAGATAAAAGCCTCCAGGCTGGAGTGCTTCGATCCCTTGCTACTATTGTGGTACGTCAAGGCGACAACGAGGAGGCACGTAGTCTATACTCCAAGGCATTGGAATATTTTAAAGAAGCAAACCATCTTCAGGGCACAGCACAATGTCTGCATGGAATTGGCAATCTAGCACTCTACTCATCCAGACCAGAAGAGGCAATACCATTTTATATGGAGGCAAAAGCCATTTATAAACAGTTGGAGTTAAGGGCCGACGAAGCGGGCTGCCTGTTGAATCTGGCAAATGTGGAGCATTACCTGCATCACTATGAGACTGCATACCAACTAACGGGGGAAGCATTAAATCTCTACATCGACCTGGGATACAGCACAGGCGTTGCAACCTGCAAGGGAAACATGGCCTGGAGTGCTATAGCTCTTAACAGGATGGACGATGCCCGTATTCTATTGCAGGAAGCTCTTGAGGGGTATCACAAATTGAAACTGTTTAATTTCTCCGTAGATCTATTGGATGCATCATCAATTTTGGCAGAGAAAGAGGGTAATTATGAAAGGTCTGCCCTGCTCACGGGCAGCTCTGACTCTCTCTGTACCCGTTTCCAGATCCACAGGGGTGATACAGAACAGCAGGAGCACAGCAGATTAATTGCCCAGTTACAGGAGAAGTTAGGGGCTGAGCATTTTGAGGAGCTTTATGAGGAGGGCAAAAGTATGACAGATGAGGAGATATTTGCACTCGGAATGAACAGAACATATTTGGGTGAGTAGAGTGCAAGGTGAGAAAATAGACTGTTGGCAGCTGTTCATGCCACCTCAACCCAATCTGAACAGTAGCCCAACCGTATTGATTACGGCTGGGCTTTTCATCATCGAGGTGAGGGTCTGGGCACCCTTAGATCGCTCGAAGCTGATTGACTTCGCTCTGTACCTTTACAAGGCCTGCATACACGCCATCCAGCTCCATTAGCTCATCATGAGTGCCGCTCTCGGCCATCTTTCCATCCTTCATAACCACCAGCCTGTTGGCATGCCTTAGTGTGGAAAGGCGGTGGGCAATGGCAAAGGTTGTACGATTTTCTATTAATCTGTTAATCGCATCCTGTATCTGCTTCTCGGTCTCGGTATCTACCGAAGCTGTTGCCTCATCCAGAATGAGTATTCTTGGATTGTGAAGTATAGCCCGTGCAATAGAGATACGCTGTCGTTCACCACCGGACAGTCTCTGCCCTCTCTCACCTACAGAAGTATCATATCCATCCGGAAACTTCATGATAAACTCATGGCAGTTTGCGGCTTTTGCTGCCCTCACAATCTCTTCAATGCTGGCAGTTGGTCTGGCATAAGCGATATTATCCTTAATTGTGCCGGGAAACAGGAATGGTTCCTGTGGCACAATCCCTATCTGCCTTCTGAAATCCTCATGCCGAATGTTTTTGATGTTAACTCCATCTACCAGAATGGAACCGTTTGTAGGCTCGTAGAAACGTGAGAGCAGACTGATGATGGTGGATTTCCCTGCTCCGCTGTGACCAACAAGACCAATCATCTCCCCTGGCTTAACATCCAGAGTGAAATCATCCAGAGCCTGTCGTGCGTTATCGTATGTGAATGTAACATGGTCGAATGTGACTGCACCCTCAATGCAAGGGATTTCTATGGCATCCTCTGCATCCACAATCTCCGGTTCAGTATCCAGCACCTCAAATACACGCTCTGCAGCGGTCATGGATCGTGTAGCCCAGTCCATCACCTGACTCAAACTCATGAACGGCTGATAGAACTGGTTGAGATATCCCACAAACATCATCAAAACTCCAATGGACATGGTGCCGAATATGACATCATGACCTCCAGCGATCCAGATGATGTAGGATCCTACAGACATCAGCAGCCCCAGAAGCGGCCAGAACGTTGCCCGGAACGCATTAGCATTATAACTGGATTCGAAAACCGCCTGATTTCTGGAGCGGAAAAAGTCTACTTCCCTGTTCTCCTGAGCAAATGCCTTCATAACTCGCATTCCTGCGAGTGTGCTGCCCAGGGTGCCATACATTTTGCTGATTCTATGCCAAACAACATGGAAACGCTTCCTTGCTCTTGGCATAAACCATCTGGCTAACAAAAAGATGAATGGCGCAGGAATGAGCATCATGAGCGATAACTGCCAGTTAAGCTTGAATAAAATCACTCCAATGCCTATCAGGGTCATCATGTTGGTGACAAACCATGGAATACCTCCAGTGATGAAGTCCTGCAAGTTATCTGAGTCGCCAGTCAGCCTCGACATGATTGAGCCAGTGCTTCGTTTGTCATAGTAGCTAAGCGAGAGTTCGCTTAGGCGCGTATACAGAGCCATTCTGATATCCATGATGATATGACCGCCAAGCCACGGGTTCAATCTCTGTTGACCATATGTGAATGCGGCACTTAAAATGCGGGAGACAGCCAGAAGTGCTACCCACATCAAGATTATTGTCATGGAATGATTGACATGGAAAGGATGTGTCACCACAGGCTGCGGTGCTTTAGCGATAGATGCTTTGTGTTTCCCTGTCGTCTGAAATATCATCTGGTTCAAAAGACGTCCGGCGATGTAGGGGGGCATCAGGTCAGCAGAAGTGCTGCCAGCAATTAGTACAATACCAGCCGCTACCTGAAGCCGATAGGGTTTCAAAAACCGAAAAAGCCTTACAAGTGTGGCGCGACGATCCAGGCAGGCAGGACATACGTTTGTATCATTACCCAGTGGTCTGCCGCATTTATCGCAGACATTTTTGGAGATATCGATGTTTTCTGCACGTGGAGTTTCCCCCTTTGCCATGGAATTCAGCTGTCTGGCAACCATATTGGCTTCAGCGGAAGACGCCTGTGAATACCGTACCAGAGGCACGGTCTCTTCATAAGTGCGGGCAACTAGCTCCCCGTTTCCAATTTTCTGTTCGGCACGCACCTCTCGAACGTCATCGAGGGAGATCGCCCTCACCACCTGCGCTTTATTGTCTCCGTTAGGAGCGAACACCATAATTTGGCCACGTTCGGCTACCAGCCATTCAGGCGCAAAATCGCCTTTGGCATTGATGTCTGTGGCGAAGGCAATACGCGGTAGTTCGGAAATAGCTGAATCAAGGGAAGGTGTGAAATCATAATTGCGAAGGCTAAGCTCTACCTCTTCAGGTAAATTCTCTAGCAAGGTCATAGGTTACTCCCTCCCGAAACTATCTTTTTCATTTCGGGGAGCGAATGGTATCCGCAAGTATGAAGAGCGGACTCTCATTTTTAATGTAAGATAAATATAGTGTGAACTATTATTACGTTTTCGGTAGTTATTATGCTGCAACTAGAGGTATGTTTGTACAAAAACTGTTAATTTCGTATCTCTTCATGCTCTTCTTCCCGAACTGACTCAAGAAGTTTTGGCTCCTCCACCATGGGGGATTGGGCCTCAATGACAGCATGCTTTACCGCCTTCACTTTTCTGCTTTTGAGGATTGTGGCAAGCATTCGCACTTTGACTCTCGCCGTGGATAGAGCTTCACGATACAGCTTGTTGAGATGCTTGGGAGTGACATGCTCGCCAGTTTCATAATAGAACTGCATGGCTTTACCGCAAGTTTGTGTTCCCGCATAGGCAATTGCTGCCCGTGGAAGGAACCCCAGGATAGGGATTGTGCCCACCAGCTCTCTTGCAACTGCCCGCCAGCCAAATGCGTTACCCTGAATAGGCAGCAGGTCCTTGCTGCGGGCATTCAGATCCAGGTCGAGACCGTAGATGGTTGCAAGATGCATTGTCATCATCACCTGGTTTTTGGTGAGCATAATCATGTCTGAGATGGCAGCAGTGGGCAGGCCGATCTGACCGAGGATGGGAACCTGCTCTGCCAAACCGGTAAGCAGTGCAAACTGTGCGTTCACACCGGAGGTTTCTGCTATCACTCGCTTTGCAGCCTCTGTGCGGAACGCAGGAAAATGCCTCGCAATAAGGGTCATCTGAGTGGGGCGGTCGTCCAGAATACGGTTAATGGTTTCAGTCAGTCCGCCCAGGTCATTTATGGAGTATATGGGAGCATCTCCCACATTGTTACGACGGCCGTTACTGACATCTATCACAAAATCGAATTGTCCTGGTGTTTGAGGGAAACCAGTTTTACGGTCCATACTGTCGTACTGCAGAACAGTTATCCATTCAGGCAGCTTGGGAGGAAGTGTTACTCTGTCTTCGTAATCCGCAATGGACAGGGCATGCAGAGTGGTATTGCGTAAGTTCGCATCTCCCACGATGGCGATACGTAAAGGTTTTTGAGCGACAGCCTGAATGCTGCCCACGTTGAGACTTTTTACAATATCCCAAAATCTTTTTGGCGCAGGCAGCTTCGACATACTCTGTCTCCTTATTGAATGCTATTTGAACAGACTTAATGGCATAGGGATGTTGACCTTCATATTTTTGTATTCGGTTTCCCCAGCTAACTGTCCTGTGTTATCATCAATCTCTATCAGTGTTGGCATCCATACACCTGGCTCAATCTCTTTTGTATCCCTGTAGTACCAGATGGAACGAAGTTTGCCATCCTGCGAATACTCTTCCCGTTTTTCAGTAACCTTTGTTTCAGGGTTAATCCAGATTAGTCTGTGCGATGTATCCTCTGATTTGTCTTTATAACTTACATCGAATACTGCACACATATGTCCATCATACGGACGGGCACCCATAAACTTCGCCTCAGTGTACGTGAGATAGTCTGCTGATATGAGGCCAGCATCCAGGAGTGTCTTTCGTTTTCCGGGTGCATTAGCAAGATTGGTGGTGAAGTGCAGACCAATACCCAGCTTTATGTCCTGATGAACCTCATTCACAATGTAGGTACCAGTACTCGCACCAAATCTTCCGTCAATACGCATCATATCTGGCACTCTAAACCTGAGGAGAAGATCGCCATGGGATTTTCGCATCCAGTCGTATATGGTCCCAAAATCTTTGTTAATCTGTCTGCCTGCTGCAGCGTTGTAGCTTACAAGATGCATGTTTGCACTGAAATCTTTAAGTGTGTATGCAACATAGTTTTTAATATTGGGACTAATTGGCTCGACTTTGGCATGTACAGTTGTGGGAAGTAATGCCATAAGTGCTGCTAGACCAAATATGTTTCTATAACTGTTTCTAAAACTCAA
Source organism: bacterium (assembly GCA_021805395.1). GTDB lineage: Bacteria > Armatimonadota > Chthonomonadetes > Chthonomonadales > Chthonomonadaceae > JAJZFJ01. The sequence goes on along the minus strand of JAJZFJ010000071.1, from coordinate 8,107 downwards.
GTTATCTGTTCCTCTCTAAGCTATTGAATGCAGAAACTATTTCGTTCTGTATCCATTTTGAGCAAACAATACATACTCTTACTGAAGCTGTTCACCGGGAGTTTCGAGGATGTATGCACAAAGTTTGTGAAATATTCTGCATTCCATTATCACAAGACGATGAACATCTCTGTCTGTTCCATCTTGTATATTGTGGAATATGCACAGTACAAGAGTGCCAGGGCTGACAATCAGCCGCTTCAGCTTGCTACTCTATAATACCAACAGCAGAAATAAAGCAGCAGCTTCAACAGGGTTTTACTACTAAGCAGGATTTGCGGGCTTTAGAAAGCCTCTTGCAGACAACCAGTGAGCGCACTGTGTAGTCCATGGGTTAACAAACGGCTGTCCATGCTTAGCCAGACCGTAACCATGCCCTCCCTGCTGGTAGATATGAAGTTCAAAGTCCACTTTTGCCGCACTCAATGCCGTTGCCATGAGAATGCTGTTTTCAACGGCAACTCCATCGTCTGCAGTATGATACAGAGCGATAGGCGGAGTATTTTTGCTAACCTGTTTCTCATTGGAGAGGTGATCAACAAGGTCTGGAGTTGGGTGCTCGCCGAGCAAAGCGATGTAGGAGCCTTCGTGTCTGTATGGCTTCTGCATTGTGATAACCGGATAGATAAGAATTGCCAGATCTGGCCGTGAGGACGCGCGAGCGATGGGATCTGAACTGCCGGGGTCACCTGCATCGAAATGGGTAGCAGCTGTTGCCGCCAGGTGTCCACCTGCCGAAAAGCCAAGTATTCCCACCCTGTTTGGATCAAGCCTGAGTTCCTCACTCCTGGCCTTCACAGTTCGGATTGCCTGTTGGGCATCCTGCAGCATACATGGATGCTGGTAATGGGGATAGAGCCTGTAGCGAAGGATCCATACACATACTCCCAGGCTGTTCAGCCACTCTCCAATAGGCTCTGCTTCGTGCTCAGCAAGCGCACAGTAACCACCCCCAGGACAGATCACAATGGATGCCCCGCAGCGAGAATCTTCAGGAGGAAACATTTCAGTCAGTGTTGGTTCCGGGGCATCAGGGACAACATTTGGGATCCCGTTAGGCCAGAGAGGGATAGTTACCAGTTCATCCGTCACATTTCACCTCCAATATAACTCTGTTCGAAATCATGACTAATTACGGCTCAATCCTGAATTCAGAAGCTCTGCCGTGAGATTAAGTGCTTCCTGAATTTTAGCGGTATCCCTGGCACCGGCGGTTGCAAAATCGGGCTTACCACCTCCGCCCCCGCCAATCGATCGGGAGATATCACGCATTAGGGTGCCAGCATTCACGCCCCGCGCCACCAGATCTGGCGAGATTTTTGCTGCGAAGACTGCTTTTCCATCCACTTCAGCGCCAAGGACAACGGCACCTGAGCCAAGTCGTTTTACTGTTGACTCTGCAAGCAGACCGAGAGCTTCTGCATCTAACCCTGCAACCTGTGCAGTGATTAAGGGCACACCCTGCACATCAACCGGTTCCGGTAGTGTTACTGCATTTCCAGATGTTTGCAGCTGCTTGATCTGCTTCTCTAACTCTCTATTACGGTTCACCAGTTTTTCGGTTGCAGCAACAGGGTCTCCCGAGCCGCTTTTTAGTGCTGAAATAATCTGAGCCAGGGTATTCTCCCTGTCTGCCAGATAGGAGTTTGCATACTGCCCTGTCACAGCCTCAATGCGCCTCACTCCACTGCTGCTTCCGCTCTCGCTTACAATACGGAATATCCCGATTTGTGCAGTGGACTGCACATGCGTGCCGCCGCAAAGTTCCAGGCTGAAGTCTGGTACTTCCACCATGCGAACTTTGTCTCCATACTTCTCTCCAAAAAGAGCCATCGCACCGCGCTGTTTTGCCTGTTCAATGGCAATGTCCACATGTACACTAACCGGCAGATCGCGGTAGATCTCAGCACAGACCAGCACCTCTACCTCT
>JAJZFJ010000071.1:0-6128 GCA_021805395.1 bacterium | reverse complement strand
CGGCGCGTTGAGCCGGATCTGGGCGTTCACCAGCCGCTCGATCTGCGTGAGCTCCGCGGCCGTGACCGGCTGCAGATGGGAGAAGTCGAACCGCAACCGGTCGGGCGCGACCAGCGAGCCCTTCTGGTGGACATGCTCCCCGAGAACCTTGCGAAGCGCAGCCTGCATGAGGTGTGTGGCCGTGTGGTTGCGCATGATGCTGGTTCGACGCCCAGCATCAACCTCAACATTTAACTTCTGTCCCAGCTCAAGCCTTCCACTGCTAAGTTCAACCGTATGCAGATAGATGCCTTCCCGTTTTCGGGTATTCACTATCTTTGCTGCAAGCGGTGTTTCATGCGAGATAAGATCTGCCTGATCCCCTACCTGACCGCCAGATTCGGCGTAGCATGGAGTTCTGTTTAGCACAACAGTGCATTCTATAGGGCTAGCCGCACTAGTTTCCAGTTTATTCACAAGATTGTCTTCAAACAGAATAGCAATAACTTCACACTCGGCAGTGAGAGTGTGGTAACCCAGAAACTCGGTATCTTGTAGAGTAGTGAGAGACAATCCGCTTCGGTCTTTGCTGGAGAACACATCTTTATCGATGTTGCTGCCCTTTTGAGACTGTTTTCGCTGCGCCTCCATCTCCGCCAAAAAGCCCTTCTCATCCACCTCAATTCCTCTCTCTCTCGCTAAATCCTTTGTAAGATTAAAGGGAAAGCCGTAGGTGGAATAGAGATCGAAGGCGGCAAATCCGGATAGCATCTTATTTTTGAGGACAGTTTCATCGTTCATGGTCTGCTCAAAAATGCGCATTCCTCTATCCAGCGTACGCCGGAACTGCTCCTCCTCACCCTGTATTGCCTGGAGAATGAGAGCTTCGCGTTCGTGCAGCTCGGTATAAAAATCGCCCATCTGCTCAATAATAGCTGGAGCAACCAGATGCAGGAACGGTTCGGTGAAACCAAGCACACTCTGACCGTACCGAATTGCGCGCCGCATAATATACCGCAGCACATATCCTCTGCCTTCGTTTGAGGGAAGGATGCCATCTGCAATACAGAAGACCATGCTCCGCGTGTGCTCTGCAACTACTCTGAATGCAAAATCGGTGGGCGACATGGTACCGGTGTAGGTTCTGTTGGTGAGCTCCTCAATTCTCTGGAGGGTAGGGCCAAACAGATCAGTCTCGAACACGCTGGACTTGCCCTGAGAAACATACGCTATCCGGTCCAGTCCAGCACCAGTATCGTTATTGCGCCGGGGTAATGGAGTGAGCAGGGGTGTTCCATCTGGCTGTTCGGAACGGTTGAACTGTGTAAATACATTGTTCCAGATTTCAACCCATCTGGCGGCATCGTCATCTATTTTGTATCTTTGAGCAGGAGTGAGCGAAGCATCTGTTGTCATCTCTTCCAGAGGTGCTACTCTGTAGAATATCTCGGAACAAGGACCGCATGGACCATCGGGACCCTGGCTGATTACGCTGGCGGGCCAGAAGTTTTTATCTTCACCCTGCCTGTGGATCCTGTCTACTGGAAGTCCTACCACGTTGTGCCAGATATTGAAGGCCTCTTCATCCTCTTCGTACACTGTAACACAGAGCCGTTCAGGATCCAGCCCTACCACCTTAGTAAGGAACTCCCATGTCCACGGAATCACCTCAGCTTTAAAATAGTCTCCAAAGCTAAAGTTGCCAAGCATCTCAAAGAACGTGCAGTGTGAGAAATCTCCCACACTGTCGATATCGACTGCGCGCACACATTTCTGAACTGTGGTTATTCTTGGGCTGGGTGGCGTGGCTGCTCCGGTGAAGTAGGGTTTAAACTGCTCCATTCCAGAGCCTGTAAACAGTACGGATTTGTCTGGATTTCCCAGCACATCGGTAGGTATGAGAGGGGCACCGGGCATTCGAAGATGAGCCCTGCTTGTAAAGAATTCAAGGTACCTGCTTCTAATCTCGTGTGCGAGCATACAGTCTGATACTCCCTGGTGAATAGTGATGCATAAATGTTGAAACTTGCGGGATATGAGCGAATTCTAGACTGCCAGCTCCATCATGCTTTGCACCATGGAAGTGAATACCCCTTTGCCATCCACCGAGCCCAGAATGCTTTCCGAGGCGCGTTCAGGGTGAGGCATCATGCCCATCACATTACCTCTAGCGTTACATATTCCTGCTATATCGTTCATGCTTCCATTGGGATTGCCAGTAGTAACTTCATCCCGAACGGTGGTGGCATAACGAAACAGAATCTGGTTATTCTGTTCCAGCATATCAAGAGTGGCTTCATCCGCAACATAGCAGCCTTCGCCATGCGCAATAGGTATGCTGATGATCTGACCTTCTGTATAAGAGGAAGTAAATGGAGTCTGGTTATTCTCAACCCTGAGATCAACATGTTTGCAGATAAATTTGCATCCTTGATTACGGATGAGAGCACCTGGGAGGAGATGTGCTTCACACAGAATCTGAAAGCCATTGCAGATACCCAGCACAAGTTTGCCCTGATCTGCATGCTGCTGGAGGGCCTCCATAGCGGGGGCAAAGCGTGCTACAGCGCCGCACCTCAGATAGTCTCCATAGGAGAAGCCGCCTGGAACAATTACCACATCGAAGCCAGCAAGGCTGCTGTCCTGGTGCCAAACATACTCAACCTCAGCGCCAATAACATCACGGATAACATAGTACGCATCCTGATCGCAGTTGGAACCAGGAAACCGAAGGACAGCGAACCTCGGCACAGCCATTATTTCACCACCTCATACCGGAAATTCTCTATAACTGTGTTTGCCAGAAACCTTTCACACATGGAATGCACTTTCTCGTCCAGGTTTTCCGTGTCTTCTATATCCAGCTCGAGGAATTTGCCTATCCGCACGGAGCTTACCTCGTTATAACCCAGCGAGTGGAGGCCCTCCTGAACAACTCGCCCCTGGGCATCGAGTAGAGATGGCTTAAGAGTTACAAAAACATTTACCCGCGGCATGGTGCCTCCATACAGTTATAGTGTACTTAATCTCTGAAACAGCGATTCCTGACTTATGCCATCGAAGCTAACCGTTTTTAGCCTGCTGTGCTGGCCTGCCACAATTGTCAGCTTTGATACAGGATAATTTAACTGCTTAGCCAGCAGACGCAATAGTGCAGAATTAGCCGCCCCGTCTACAGGTGGAGCAGCCACGCGTGCATGCAGTACCCCGTCTGTGATGGCACCCAGAAGCTCTTTACCACCACGAGGGGTAAGGCGCACTTTAAGAATAGCCGTTTCTGACATATAGAGTACCTTGAGATGGGCTAATTTGGGGAGATCCCCATGTGAGCAGCGCTCATATCCCACAATATTATGCCTGAGAATGTATGTTCAGTACAGGTATGTCTGCGAGGTTGGACAAGATCTCAGCAGGAAGCACTCCATACACAGTAGCTCCCTGCCTTGATGAGATCAATCTAGAAGTTAATCATCCGAATTAATTAGCTTTGACCTGCCTCTGATGTGCATATATTTTTGGGCATGGAGCTCTTTACGCCTGGAAGCAGAGGCATCTTCTTCGACTGCCTCGCGAACAATGCATAATTCGGCCATTACTTCCGAGGTTATCCGATCCGAATTGGCATCTATAAACTCGTCAATCGTTAACAACGCTTTTTGTTGATTGCCCTCACGATAGAGATTTAAAGCCATGAACTGAACATTCGATGCATAAACGGCTGTTGACCTGCTTATCAGCTCTTCATCTACAGCAGCTTCACCCATAGCTGCCTCATCCACTGCTGTGAAGTTGAGAGAGGATTCAATTTGATATGTTGATCCATCCAGTAGTCTGAATGAGAAAGTGAACCGGAATGAAACATCAAGCCCTAATTGTGTTTCAGGTAGATTGAGTGTAAGATACAGCTCCTGCTCCTGTAAAGAACCCATCTCTCCAAAGAGGACACTCATCCTGTACGCATCCTGCTGAACAGTGAACGGTCCAACATAGGTTGCAGATCCTCCCACAGGATATGTCACAGTTAGCATTGTGTCTTTTATTGTAGTTAAATTCAGTTCCTTGAGCTCAGACATGAACACTTTTGAAATTGCAGCTGGTTCTGCAATGTAGTGGAAATTCCCACCTCCAGTTGATGACATTTTTGACAAAAGATCCTCATTGAATCCATCGCCAACTCCGAATGTGGAGGTACTTACGCCCAGCTCAAAATACTCGGCACATTTCGCTGATATTTCAGGAATTTGCACGATACCTACATTTGCCCCGCCATCCGTTAATAGCAAGACCCGATTGAGTGTGGAATGTGAGGGTAGATCTTTTAGCTCCTGAGCTCCGGCAACCCAGCCTGAAAAAAGATCAGTAGTGCCTCCGGCCAACAGAGCGTTTACAGCACTTTTGAATTTGCGACGATTCTCGCTTGTGACCGATGCAAGTGGAGTAAGGCAATCGATTCTACCGTCGAAGCTGTAAATCGCAACAGAATCCTGATCCGACAGTATGTTCAGCACATAGGAGACAGCCTTTTTTACTGAGGCGATTTTCTCACCTAACATGGATCCACTCCTATCAATTACCAGAGCCAGATTCATTGAGGGATGGAAGTTGTCGGTCTGCTTTTCAGATGCCACCAGCTTTATCTCGGCCAGTCTGGTGACCAAGCTGTTTGCGGGAATGCAAAGGCATTCAGACTTAACGTCAATCGAACCGTTGTTAATGCTCATTCTTCTACTCCTGTATAGAGGTCCAGTAGGAATCTTGGTGCCTCATCCTCATTACTAGAAGTGAATTAGCGTTTTTAGCAGGGTAATAATGAAAACATAGCTGAAATTGATGAAATGATGTACTTACTATCGCCAGGGTAATGCAGGTTTAACTTATTGTAAAGATAATTTCGTTCAGCAGAGTACTGTGGAATGGGTAGAATGAGGAGAAAGCGCGTTTCTAAAGGACAGAACAATTGGTTATAGATCGTAATAGTATTGACCATCTAGTGATTTTGACAATGGAGAACAGGTCATTCGATCACTTTTTAGGAAGCTTAAGTATGGAGGGCAGGCTAGATGTAAATGGGCTGCCAAACCCACTACCAAGTATGCCAGACAAGAGCGGAAATATGGAATTTTGCTGGAATATGGATGGTCTATATTCTGGTTATGGTGATCCTCCGCACACCTATGCGGTGCAGCATGCCTGTTACAACATGGGAAAGATGGATGGATTTGTGAAGGAGTATCACAAAACATTTCCTCTTGGCAAGCTGCATAAATCACCCAGCAGGATACCACTTGGCTATTACACGCGTGAAACACTTCCGGTGATCTATTCCTTATGTGACCATTTTGCTGTCTGCGACCACTGGTTCAGCTCTCTGCTTAGCTCCACATGGCCAAATCGAAAGTACTTGTTTTCCAGTATGCGGGATGATGACACCGATAGTCTGGACATTCCAGCACCTCCAGGATTCAAAACGCGTCCACTATTTGATTCACTTGAAAAGTGGCCAAATGTTACAAGTGGCAGTCTATGCACATGGAAAAACTACTTTTCAGACATGCCTTTTATAGCTTTCTGGTATGACTTCGCATTAGAGCATGCACACAGCCATTTCCTCCCTATCACACAGTTTATTGAGGATTGCCATAACCAGACACTTCCCACTGTGAGTATTGTGGACCCTCCCTTCTCCCTTGCAGATGACCATCCATCCTTTGATGTGAGACGCGGTCAGAAATTCATAAAATTGATTGTGGATGCTCTCACTTTGAGTGATAGTTGGCACAATACCGCCCTGGTGCTTCTGTATGATGAAAATGGTGGCTTCTATGATCATGTAGTTCCTCCTGTTCTCGATGGAGGGCGGACCGCGCGGCGTCTACCATGTGCTGGTGGTCTCCGGCTTGCATCTGGCGGCCATCGGCGCAATAGTGCTTTTCTTCCTGCGCGTGACCCGCTCATCGGTAACGGCGGCGCTCGCGTGGACGGCGGCGATCGCATGGCTCTACGCAGCGCTGTGCGGAGGGTCGGCGCCAGTGGTTCGCGCGGCAGCCCGTAGCGGGCCAGATCGACGAGCGAGCCGCTGCCGAGGTCGGTCGCGAGCGGCACGCCGCGCGCGTGCGCGATGCCGGCCAGCGTGGCTTCGTCGACCGCGG
>JAJZFJ010000251.1 GCA_021805395.1 bacterium | reverse complement strand
TCTTCTGCTAGTCTGGCATGTTGGTCTTCAGCACCCCAAAGTGGTTTTGTATGAGACATGTTTTAACCTTAAATATGATTAGAATGAATATTACCTTATAAGGTGGAGGATTGATGCTTTAGGTCCCGAAAAGTCTGTCGCCAAAATCTCCAAGTCCTGGAAGAATGTAGCTCATTGCATTTAACTCCCTGTCTACAGAGGCAGTGACAATTTTAATATCCGGAAACTCTCGAGTTAGTCGCTCTACTCCTTCTGGAGCGGCAACAACAGAAATGAGGGTGACATTTTTAGCTCCTGAAGAGTAGAGAGCAGATGCCGCGTGGACTGCTGATCCTCCTGTTGCAAGCATGGGATCGAGTAGAAGTGCAGTAGCATCTTTCATATTAGGAAGTTTACGGTAATAGGTTCTTGCCAGCGCTGTGTTTTCATCTCTTTCCAGCCCGACATAGCCCACTTTCGCATTCGGAATCAGTTCCAGCAGTACATCCAGCATCGCCAATCCTGCACGAAGAATGGGCACAGCAACAATGTCGCAGTCAAGGCGGTAACCCTGCATTGTTTCCAGGGGGGTGGTTACATCACACTCCTGGATGGGCAGCTGTTTTGTTGCTTCCGCAATAAGCAGGCTAGAAATACCGCGCGCCAAGCTGCGGAATTCTCCAGGTTCGGTGTCTTTGCATCTAAGCCGTGTTAGGATATGTTTTGCAAGGGAATGTTCAAGCAGGGTGAGTGGCATCTAAACTCTCCTGACCTATTTTTGTATTAACTGAGCTGTATGGCGGTCCGAATTGAGACAGCATGCTGCGCATTTCAACTTCAACCAGGTCTGCCAGCTGTTTTCGACTAGTTTGTCCAGGTGGTATGGGTTTCCCAAAAACAACTGTAATTGGGGATCGCTTTGGTAGTTTTTTCCCTGGCGGAAGCATCTCAAATGTTCCCACTATTACGATTGGGATAACCGTGGCGGCACTTTTCTCAGCTATGAGTGCAAATCCATGCTGCAGCGGCTGGAGGCTGCCATCCCTGCTCCGGGTACCTTCTGGGAATATGCCAATAGCATCTCCCCTATCCAGCACTTGTATAGCGGTTCTCATCATGTTCCTGTCAGCGGTTCCCCGCTTCACCTTCACCCCACCCAGCGCATCCATACCATAACCGATAATGGGGTTAGACCAGAGCTCTTCTTTAGCGATACCGCGAAGCATTCTGAATTTGGAGCCAACATACCACCCGACAAGAGGATCCAAATTGCTGACATGATTGGCTGCAAATATGAGAGGCCCATCCGGTGGGATGTTATCGACTCCTGCTACTTTAATTCCTCCCATGAGGAAAAAGTATACTCTCAATGTTGACCGGAGGATAACTCGAACACACCTGTGTCCAAAGGAAAACGATGTACCAGCTTTATTTTCATTCATGCTGTTTTTCCGTCCTGCTTTGGTATAACATCAAGATCCTGTTTACAACATCTTCTATGGACAGGCCGTCTGTTAATATCGTTACAGCATCGTCTGCAGGTTTCAGAGGAGAATGTTCACGATTACTGTCCCGCTCGTCTCTAACACTAATCTGGTCCAGTATTGTTTTAAGATTTGTCGAATAGCCCTGCTGTTTCAGTTCCAGCATTCTTCTGTTTGCTCTTACTTCTGGAGAGGCATCGAGATAGATTTTAAGTTTAGCATCTGGAAAAACAACTGTCCCAATGTCTCTGCCTTCCAGTACTGCACCATTTTTACTTTGATTTGCTAACTTCTTTTGAAGTGATACGGCCAGAGCGCGAATTCTTGGCAGTTTCGATATGATGGATGTAGCATCGGTTACTGCTGGGGTTCGAATTGCAAGGGTGATCTCAGTATCGTGAATGAATATCTGCTGCTTGGCAAACTGATCCAGGGGAGTAACTGTAATTTGGATATTATTCGATTTCTCATACAAATTTGTCTCGTCTGAGAGATCTATTTTATTCTTAATTGCATTCCAGGCAATAGCCCTGTAGATTGCTCCAGTATCAACATAGCCCAGTCCCAGTGCAAGTGCTACCCTGCGTGCTACGGTGGATTTTCCTACGCCTGACGGACCATCAATAGCAATGATATCAATCAAAGAGTTTTTCTCCCAAACTCAACGAATCTAATGCCTATTATACTCGGCTTGCTATTTTTATAGAAGTTAACAGATTATTGATGCAGCCAGGCAGCGCGTGAGCTTCTACAGTAGTATTCGGCTTTTACATTCAAAGGCTTCTTTAAGGGAAACATCACATCACTCAGCATCGTGTACAATACTATCTAGGTTACATATTGCTATATTTGAAGATGCGAGGAGTTATTAGAATGGCATTAGAACAGGCGATCTCAAAGCTTAATCAGTTGGAGCAAAGGTATCAGGAGCTTGAGAATCAGATAAATGATCCTGAACTGAGCAGCGATTATCGAAACTTTATGACCGCAAACCGTGCCAGGAATGAGATGCGTGATGTAGTAGAGAAATACAGAGAGTACAGACGCGTATGCGCTGATATCCCGGAAGCAGAGGAGCTGGTGGGTTTATCCGATGGACATGAGCGGGAGACTGCACAGGAGTTTCTGGAGAATCTCAAACAGGAGAGAACATCTCTGGAAGAGGAGATTCGAATCCTTCTTCTTCCTAAAGACCCTAACGATGAGAGAAATGTAATTGTGGAAATTCGACCGGCTGCAGGTGGAGAAGAGGCAAAACTTTTCGCTGGTGAGCTGATGAGAATGTATTTGAGATATGCTGAGCGGAGAAAGTGGAAGACGGAAGTTCTCTCATTACAGGAGACAGGAATTGGAGGCGTGCAGGAGGTCACACTGGAGATTGACGGTCAAGGCGCATACAGCCAGCTTAAGTTTGAAGGCGGGGTTCATCGTGTTCAGCGAGTCCCGGTAACCGAATCCAGTGGGCGTATTCAGACATCCACTGTAACTGTTGCCGTTTTACCGCAAGCCGAAGAGGTGGATGTTGAACTGAATGAGAGTGAAATTATAGAAGACATCTACCATGCATCAAGTGCAGGCGGCCAGAATGTTCAGAAAGTGGCTACAGCAATAAGGTTAACCCATAAACCCACCGGTATTGTGGTAACCTGCCAGGATGAGAGAAGTCAACTGCAAAACAAGATTAAGGCAAGGACTGTTCTTCGCACCAGATTATACGAAATAAAACTGAATGAACAGCAGGAGGCGGTGTCGGGTGCTCGCCGGTCTCAGGTTGGGTCCGGTGAGAGGTCTGAGAAGATTCGTACCTACAATTTTCCCGATGGCAGAGTAACAGATCACAGAATAAACTTTACCATGTTCAATGTGCCTGGCGTACTGGATGGGGATATTCAGGGCTTTATAGACCGTTTGATTAATGCAGACCAGATAGAGAAACTTAGAGCGACAACGGGGGAATCTGATTGACCCATCCTGAGCTTTTATGGGCTGAGGAAACATTGCGAGACCAGTGTGTAGATCAGCCTAAAATGGAAGCGCAGCTGCTGCTCGGGTATGTATTAAACCTTTCCCGATCTCAGATCCTTGCTGAGATGTTCGGACCACTTAGTACGGAAGACCTGGATCGATTCCATTCAGTTATAGATCGGCGCTCAAAAGGTGAGCCACTGGCTTACATAAGAGGCTTTAAAGAGTTCTATTCTCATAACTTTTATGTAAACAGTTCTGTTTTAATACCAAGACCTGAAACCGAACTGCTTGTGGAACAGGCAGTTCTCAGATCAAAACCAGGGGATCTCATAGGAGATATCTGCACCGGAAGCGGATGTGTTGCATTAAGTATTGCACTTGCCAGATCAGACCTACAGCTGATTGCTTCTGATATTTCTCTCTCAGCTCTTAAGGTTGCTGAAATTAATAGGAGATCATACACTCTGGAAAGCCAGGTCAAACTCCTGCAAGCTGATGGGTGTGAGGCACTTCAGCCTCAATCTCTGTCTATACTTGTCTCAAACCCTCCCTACATCGAAACCAGCCATATCAACACGCTTCAGCGGGAGATAAGACTTTTTGAGCCCGGTATTGCACTGGATGGCGGTGATGATGGAATGCGTTTTTACAGAAAGCTTGCAGATGATGGAAGAAGATGTCTTAAAACTGGAGGCACCATCATTCTTGAGGCCGGGTTCGGACAGTCGGATGCCATTTTGAAGCTGTTAAGCGATTCGGGGTTTATTAAATTGCACTGTATGCGTGATCTGTCGGGGATTGAGAGAGTCGTGATAGGCGAATTGGGAGATTAATCAAACAGTCTGCGCTTCAATTACTTATTTTGAGGTGCAGACTGTTTGAAAGTATATTATAGTTTAACAGCAACTGAGACTGATAAGCCGGTGCGTAACAGATTTAAATGTGGCTGTTTGGGATCGAATACTATCTTCACGGGTACCCTCTGAACCACTTTTGTGAAGTTTCCTGTTGCATTATCTGGTGGAAGCAGGGAGAATGTTGCCCCAGTTCCAGGCGATAATGATTGTACAGTACCCTTGAATGTATAATTAGGAAACGCATCCACTGAGACTGATACTGATTCTCCCGCTCTCATATGTGTAATCTCAGTCTCCTTGAAGTTAGCAATCACGAATATATCATTGTCAGGCACTATCGCCATGATAGCCTGGCCGGGTGAAACCTGTTCGCCCAGTTGACCGGTCTTATTAGTAATATGTCCGTCGAATGGAGCAACGATATTTGTCCGCTGCAGATTAAGCTCT
>JAJZFJ010000017.1 GCA_021805395.1 bacterium | reverse complement strand
AAGCCAAGAAATACTATTACCACACTGCCAGAGGAAGACATAAAGTTGATATGCCTGTGGGAACAACTCAGGCAAATAGTGAACATGAGAATGCCCTTGCCAAGAAGATAGACAATAAAGTAGATTCAGTAGATAGAGATACATACAAGAATGCCAATGGAGATCTATATGATTTAAAGCTTGAAAAAGAAATTAAGATTGAGACATCAGAAAGACTGTTTGCTGCTAAATTGGATTTTGTGGAATCCAATTTAGTTAATTGGACACATCGTGGGACATCTTTACCAAATGGCTATAATCTTGAAGCATTATATCACGAAATCGCCGAGGCATTAAAAAGTGCTGAGATTTCACGATTCAAGACTGGTCCAGTTGGCCGTCCTGGGGGCGATCAGACCAAGATGATGCATAATGTGATAATCAAAGTTCTAAAGGCAAAGAAGTTGAAACCATTTTATATCTTAATCAAATCAGATGATAATCGAAAAGTTATTCTTGAAGAGCGTGTAGAGAATGAAGAGGATGGGACAATTAGATATCCTGATATTCATACACATAATTCAGCTCCAATTCGTATATATATACAAACTGTGAATACAAAAGGTTCTCTTGAGAGAAGTAATTTACGCATGTCAACAAAAGAGCAGGAAGCATTTGATGATCTTAAAAGATCTGATCCAACTGCCACAATACTAGCATTTCCTAAATTTGGTAAAAAATAATCTCAAAGGAGCACTCTATGTTAGATTTTCAATTCTTTGCTACGCCAGGAGATTTGGTTGCAGGATGGAAGTCAATAAAAAATATTATTGATTTTAAATTCGTAAAAGAGGGTTATAGAGATAATCCTAACTGGCCAATTTATAACAATCTCCTTGATATTCCTGGATTAGGTGTTGCTAGTTCTGGAAAAGTACGATGTGGTGATGTATACATCATTATGCCATCCATCCATCCACTAAATATCATAAAATATAAAGAAGATCATAATAATACTTCTGCCTATTATTTCAACACAGAATACTTTTACAGTGTTCTCTTCATGCCAGATCATAGACACTTCTCATGCTTTGAATTAGGTGGATTATGGATGGAAAATGATGTCTCAAATCTTATAGGTTATAAATTATACTATGGGGATGGAGATTTAAATCCAACCAATGAATTCCTAAATCAGTTTAAATTGTTCGCAAAATCTTTATTACATGGATTTAAAACAGTGAAGATAAAGCAATTTGGAAAATGGAAAGTAGGTCCTGAAGCATATGAAATGTTCCGAAATGGAACCCGGCTGGTAGCATATGATGCAAGTTCACGATTAAAGAACAATTTTGGTGCATTAGACTCAAATATCTATAAATAATACACAATATTGTATCAAATACTCTTAATACCAGATAGAGCCTTGTACTTTTATCGCTCCCGTGATATAGACACAGCTGAGACACTTGGTTTTAAAATTATATGTTACCAAAAAATAACATACACAAGCGTGTTATCTGGTGCAACGATGAATTATTAACACATAGCTTGAATCATACTCGTTTTTAGATAACGCAGAGTATTAGACCTTCCCCAGCCCCTATGGTGGTCGCGCTCGAACAACGGTCCCCAGGAGCTGTTTGTGAAGGGCAGCGACCTCGTGCGCGCTGTTGGCAGCACCACGGGCGATGTGCCTCTCGCCAGGCAGTACCACCTGGATGCCCGTGGTACCGTTGCGGCTACCAGCCTCGGCTCGCAAGCCCTGGAGACCCGCTACAGCACCGACGCCTTTGGCAACGTACTGGAAGGCAGCGCGAAACGAGTGATCAGGTTTCAGTGATCAGGTTCCAGTGCGGAGCTGCCGGGATACTCGTGCCGGGTGCTTGGATAGCCTGCACGGGCCGGAGGCATAGCTGCCCGACTACTCGTGTCGAGTGCTTGGGAAGCCTGCTCGCGCCGGGGGGCATAACTGCCTGGCAACTCGTGCCGAGTGCTTGGGAAGCCTGCACGGGCTGGGGGCATGGCAGCCTGCCTACTCCTACGTCGTGCTTGGAGAGGTCGCTCCCACCGGGGGCATCGCTGTCTGCCAACTCGTACCGAGTGCATGGGAAGCCTGATCGCGCAGGGGCATGGCCGCCTGCCTACTCGTGAGGAGTCCTTTGGGCTTCCTGCGCCGCTATGGGGCTAGCTGCCTACTCGTGCAGAGTGCCTGGATGGCTGCACGCCCTGGAGGGTGCACCACGGGCACGGCGTCTGGCCTCGCAGTCCACCCTGAGGCCCGTGGTACTGTTGCGGCAACTAGCCTGACCGCTCAAGCCTTTGAGACCCGCTATAGTACTGATGCCTTTGGCAACCTGCTGGCTCGCCGTGCTGCAAGTACACCGGCTGGCACTAAGAGCAGCATTAGCGATGCCGCCGTTCCTGATTCTGGAACTGCAGGCGGTGCCCCGAGGATGGTTAACATACCATTGTTAAAACTGAATGATGTACCACTCAGGTTGCTGTTAAAAGATGAAAAATCACCAGATATACCATTAGTTGCCTGGAGGAAATCGTAAGTTTGTCCAGTTGATGGTACAAAACCATTCAGAAAGTCGAGAGATAGAGTTCCACCGGTGATATTTGTTGAACCGGATACATTGAGCATATCAAAGCTTGAAATGCTGGCAATTTCGATCTGGAAATTCCCACCGCTGATAATGTAGTTTCCATTCAGAGTGAACGCTGATGGATCCTCACCCGGGTTAAATGTACCGCCAGTTTGATTCACGTTACCATTTAATACAGCGCTGGAGATATTTGAGCTGTTAATCGTGCCTATACCATTCAGAGTTCCACCTTGCAAGTTAAAAGTATCAGCTCCCACATTCTGAGTGTCTCCCACAAGTGTTAACTCACCATCCACTTTTGTGGTACCAGCTGTCTGGTTAATATCCCCATAAGTAGTCAACTGCCCTCCATACATTATTTGAATATTGCCAGCGTTAACTAAACTCTGGGTAACTCCTAGATTGATAGAAGAGTTAGCACCCACATATACCGTGCCTGTTGACTCATTTGTAAATGTGACAGGTTGACCCATGAAGTTGTTATTTCCTACACTGATAGTTCCCCCATTCGTAGCCTCAAATATTCCAGAATTTAAAATGCTGTTTGACGGCATAGGGTTATCTGGTGCTTGAACACTATTAAAATTAATGGTTGATACTTGTGAAGATCCTGTTGGATCGACTCCGTCTGCCTGGATGGTACTACCATAGCTATTTGTCGTCTGCTCTGCCAGGATATTCACGACTCCCCCATTTGTTGCTGATACAGTGCTATTCGACTCGTTGTTGAGTGAAGTTAGAGGATTATATCCAGAAGAATCTCCCAAATATAGTTCACTGCTCATATCATAACTGGAATATATACCATCTGAGTTCAATAACGATCCACTCTCGTTAAGAACAGATGTACCAGTAATGTTATCTATTGCTCCGTTCTGAACTTCAACCGAGCTATCATTATTAGTCAAACCACCCTGCAAATTGATTGCAATAAAGAGAGGGGTAGAAAATCCTACTCCCCCTTGATAATAGCCATCATTCACTATAGAGGATCCATTGCTGTTATCACAGGATGACCCAATTGTGAGAGTGTCCGTATACTCATTCAATAACTCCCCTCCACCACTGTTTGTCAGAGACTTTGCGAAGGATGTGGTGGAAGTGTAGTTGAGATCACTTGTATAGTCTCCAACTATTATAGTGTCAGAAGTACTGTTAAGAACATCATCTGATGCCGTGGGTACGCTGCCTCCGGACCAGTTGTTTCCTACATCCCAGCTTCCATTTCCGGCATTCAAATTCCAGCTTACACTATTAGCTTTTACCGGGCTAACATACATAATAGCAGCCAATGAACTAAGACATAGTAATGCAGGTCGGTTAAAATGCCTAACATGGGATAATCCAGACGTGCTAAAGTAGCTCATTCCTATTTCCTTTTTTGAATAAAGTAACAATCGCTATCTTATGGTTGATCAATCATTTCCATTATAACTGCAGAATGTTATCAAAAACGTTATCAAAATCGGTAAATTATTGTTATCAAAATCGCAACATGCCATAAATCCGGGTTAATTCCTTTGTCATTCAGGTTTAGACAATAAAGAGAGAGCATGACTTTGGAACCGCGTCTTAGTATCAAGTTTTTTGGAGAGATACAGTTACTTCATAATGGTAAACCTTATGAGGATTGGAGGAAGTGCAAAATTCGTTGGCTATTTGCTCTCACCGCACTGCAAAAATGGCGTGAGATGGATAGATCCTGGTAAGCTGGCATCCTGGTCAGAGAGTACAGAGAGATTGCCACTCGCAAACCTGAGGATAAATCTCAGTATTCTTGGAAGCTCTTTAGAATTTGCGCGAGGTAGATTACATCATATTTGGAAATATGTCTCTATCATTAGAAATCGCAGGGATTAATTTTGATGTGGACAAGTTCGACAGTATTGTCCGAAGTGATGACGTGGATGATCTTCCAATGCTATGTTCCTTTATAGGTACTCTTTGCGCCCTCTATATGATATAGAATGGGGAGAGTTAGTACTCCAACGCAGAGAGAGGAACTTCCCAAAGCCTTTTATTCACGATTATCCAGTAATCTTATGGATGGGAACAATTTCTATCATGCGAGGCTTTTGCAAAAGTCTGGATGAGGAGGAATTAAACGGCTCTTTAGCGTATATTAAGTTGACGATAAATCTACGAAAAGAGCCGCATATGTATAAC
>JAJZFJ010000230.1 GCA_021805395.1 bacterium | reverse complement strand
AGTTGTCCAAAACCTCCAGCACAGCTTCCTGCTGTACAAGATGATGAGGGTGGCTTATATCTATAATATGGATGAGTATATCTGCTTCGATTGTCTCTTCCAGTGTAGCTCTAAAGGATGCAACAAGATGAGTTGGAAGGTTTCGTATAAAACCTACGGTGTCGGTGAGGAGTACAGCCCAGCCATCCTGCAGCTCTATTCGCCGTGTGGTTGGGTCAAGAGTTGCGAAGAGTTTAGGGTCAACCAGTACCTCGCTGCCTGAAATTGCGTTCATAATGGTAGACTTGCCAGCACTGGTATAGCCAACGAGCGCTGCAGAGGGGAATGGGAGCCTGCGTCGGTGAGCACGCTGATTTTGGCGAATAAGACGCACTTCGGCGATCTGTGCCTCAAGGTCTGAGATGGTGTCTCTAACCTTCCTTCTATCTGTTTCGAGCTTTGTTTCTCCCTGCCCACCGCGGACTCCGATTCCACCCTGCTGCCGTTCAAACTTTGTATAAAGGTTAGAAAGACGAGGAAGCAGGTACGTTAACTGAGCGAGACTCACCTGAAGTTTTCCCTCGCGAGTCTGTGCCCGCTGTGCAAAAATATCAAGGATTAGCTGGGTCCGGTCGATAACGCGGCACTCCACTGCTTCTTCAAGGTTTCTGGCCTGTGCTGGAGACAGTTCGCTGTCCACCACCACAAGATTGGCATTCGTATCCCTTACTCCCGCGTAAAGCTCCTTTGCCTTTCCAGGTCCAATGTAGTATGCTGCATCTGGCCGATGACGTTTCTGATAAAATTCTCCAACTACAACTGCACCCGCCGTATCCACAAGAGCTGTCAGCTCCTCCATGGCATAGGGCTTCATCTCCTGGTCAGGTTCTACGGAGACCAGGATAGCCCGCTCCATATCGTCAATGTCAATCATCTTAGGTGGTTTTGTCATGTGCATATTGTCCGTGTAGCCAGTTGATTTGTCAAGTAAGTTCCTTAATTGGTACATCTATTAAACGTACATACTGTGATGTATGATAAACACCGGGTAATCTGAATCATGAAATACTGCTCTAGCTGCATTCAAGGAGTTTAGATCTGCCTGATAATGTCTGTATACGTTTGCTGGAAGCAATTAAGCGTGACAACTCCCTATCTCAGAGCATGGAGTATCTGCTTGGTATCACTGCAATAGGATACTACTCCTCTCATGACCCTTTAAAACTGAGTGATCTTGAGTGTGGAGTAATTCCAGGATTAGCTTCACTTGGGCATGTTATGGAGCTGGTGCTGCTTGATAACCAGATGATAAATATGGATCATACAGAGATGTTGCTAAAGTTTGTCAGACAGGATAACGAGTCAAGTTCAACTCTGTCAGATTTTGCCCTTGAGGAAGTGAGTGAGTTTGGGGTTGTAGTTGAGAATATTGCTGGTGTTGGCGAAGATGAATGTGAAAGATATTATGTTTTCAAATATGGAAC
Source organism: bacterium (assembly GCA_021805395.1). Taxonomy (GTDB): domain Bacteria; phylum Armatimonadota; class Chthonomonadetes; order Chthonomonadales; family Chthonomonadaceae; genus JAJZFJ01. Next base: position 18,012 of record JAJZFJ010000230.1, on the reverse strand, counting down.
AAGCTCAAAAGTCAAAAGTAAAAATGTCATTCAGAAGGATGTAGCAGCTCGTCATGCCGTATTTACCATATCTCATCCTGAGTTGATACAGTGTGTGGATGATGAGCATATGGAGCAAAGAGAGATGATGTCTCTATTTCTATTAACAATAGCAGGGAATCATAGGGACAGAGTCTGTAACCGAATACGCCGTGCATCCCAGCTTCTTGTGACGGAACCAGCCCTGGCAGTAGAGCAGCTTATTGAGGCAGCAGTCATGTCATACCAGCTTCCAGAGTTTGCTGAGCATGCTCTGCTATGGCCTGGCAATTCTGATCTTAACGGACTTGAATTGAGAGAGATCAGCTACTTTGCAAGGGCAGGGAAACCCACTCTGAGAGCTATTTGTGCATACAGGTTAAGTGGGATTGAACTGGAATCTGCTCAGCAGCTGCTAAGTGAGCTTGCTTACGATCCAGATCCCTGGGTGCGGATTGCGGCTGGTGCACCCAGACTGCAGTAACGTTCTCCATCACAGCCACCACACTCGGTCTCTATGGTAGCGTGCTCAATATGGTATCTGTCTGACAGCATTCGCTTCACGGACTGCACAACAGATGCTGCAGACTGCAGGTCTGTGTTTGCCAGCAGCAGATGACAGCTTAGGGCGACAAGATCGTCTGCTATTGTCCACACATGCAGGTCATGCAGGTCAAGAACACCATCTTGTGACAGGATATCATTTGCCAGACTTTTCACATCCATGCCAGTTGGAGTGCCTTCCAGCAGCACTGTAACTGTCTCGCGGATGATTGACCACGATGACCAGCCGATGAAGCCAGCAAGGATGAGGGATGTGATAGGATCTGCTATATTCCACCTTGTGAAATGGATGATAGCTCCGGCTATCACAACACCAATGGATGCGATGGCGTCTCCCACCATGTGCAGAAAGGCACTGCGTACATTCACACTATGTTTTGCTTCACCACGAAGTGCCAGTGCAATAAACAGATTAAGGAACAGCGCGATGGATGCAACGATCATAACAGTGCTGCTCTGTACCTCTACAGGGTGAAGAAGACGTGCGACAGCCTGCTGGACAATCACAATAGCAATAACAACCAGTGTGAGGGCATTCGCCAACGCCGTCAGTATCGAAGCTCTGTGAAAACCAAATGTACGGGTATCTGTTGCAGGCTTTTTGGAAAGTTTGATTGCATACCAGGACAAACAGAGTGCAAACAGATCGGTGAAATTATGGCCTGCATCTGACAACAGTGCCAGACTTCCCGCCCGCAGCGATGCTATCACTTCAAACAGCACAAACGCTCCTGTCATCAGCGCGGAAAGTGCAAGTCTGCTGGTTGTTAATCCATGAGCACCATGTGAGTGCCCATGAGAGTGTTGACAAGATGAATGATGGTGATTGTCGACCATTATTGCCTCTGATAGATGGATAAAACTGCAGGTTGTTTAAAAGGGGGACGGCAATTAAAAACCGTGAGAGTTATCTCATTAAAGTATAAGATTTTACGTGATGCGTGTGAACTGAGTTATCCGTTAAATCATTACCAGGGACGGCGCTCTTCCCATTTCCATGCTGTTTCAATTATCTCAGCAAGGTTCTGAAACTTTGGTTTCCAGCCAAGCTCTTCTTTGGCTTTAGTCGCGCTGGCAACCAGTCGGGGTGGGTCACCTGCTCTTCTTCCCAACTCCTCACGGACGATAGATTTTCCAGATACTTTTTCACAGGTATCCAGGACTTCCCGAACCGAATACCCCACCTCGCACCCAAGGTTGTAAATACCGCTTCCCGCCCCGGATCGAAGACGTTTAAGCCCCAGATCATGAGCCTGTGCAAGATCCAGTATATGGATATAGTCTCTCACGGCAGTTCCATCAGGAGTATCATAATCGGTACCGAATATACTTATCTTTTCTCTTCTACCCGTGCACACCTGCAGTGCAAGAGGGATAAGATGAGTTTCAGGTTCATGACTTTCACCTATGCGGCATTGTGGATCTGCCCCAGCCGCATTGAAATAGCGCAGAGCTATGTAGTTGAAATCATATGCCGATGCAAAAGCCTTTAGAATCTGCTCTACAAAATACTTCGATTGCCCATATGGATTTATGGGGTTTTGTGGATGCTGTTCATCCATAGGTATATAGAGAGGATTCCCGTATGTTGCACAGGTGGAAGAGAAGATGAAGTTATGGACTTTATGCCGGCGCATGGCGCTAAGCACCTGTAGTGCTGCCATGGTGTTGTTACCATAATACTTTTCCGGGTCGGTCACAGATTCGCCAACATAAGCATACGCGGCAAAATGCACAACAGCATCAATATCATACTCGGTAAATATCTGATCCAGCAGTTTGCTGTCACCCATATCGCCGACAATCAATGGAACACCTTCAGGGACAGCTTCCTTATGCCCGTATACAAGATTATCCAGAACGACTGGTTTTTCACCCTGTTCCAGAGCATACTGCACATAGTGACTTCCTATATATCCTGCTCCGCCTGTAACGAGAATCATGCTCTACTCCAAAAGTTAGTCTGTAAACCGGTATTTCAAGATCGTCCAGATAGCCTGTACGCCATCTTTCCAGCCAATTTTCTTGCCCTCATCATAGTCTCTTCCGCTGTATGATATGGGAACCTCGTAGATATGGTAACCCTTTTTGGCAACCTTTGCTGTCACTTCAGGCTCGAAATCGAATCGACAGCACCTCAGGTTGATTGATTGAAGAACCTCCCGCTTGAACACCTTGTAGCACACTTCCATATCGGTTAGATTCAGATTTGTCAACATATTGGAAAGCAGTGTAAGAAGTCCATTTCCCATTCTGTGCCAGAAGAAGTGAACTCTGTGAGGACCTCCACCAAGGAATCTGCTCCCAAACACCACGTCGGCTCTTCCATCCAGGATAGGTTCCAGCAAGGCGAAATATTCTCGGGGATCATATTCAAGGTCTGCATCCTGAATTATGAGATAATCTCCCGTGGCTGCTCCTATGGCAGTGCGAATTGCAGCTCCCTTACCTGAATTCACAGCATGGTAGAGTACTTTCACATCGGGAAATTTACCCTCAATTTGTGTGTTCAGCAGTTCACGTGTTCCATCGGTGCTGCCATCATCAACCATTATTATCTCTTTTTGTATCTCCACATCTCTCACACGCTCAAGCAGCTCCATGAGTGTATTCACTTCGTTGTACACAGGTATTAACACGCTCAGAGTGTAGTCTTTGTTGGATGTTCTTAGCCGGGAGCGGCTGGAAGCTGGTACTACCGCTGTTTCTGATGGCGTTTTAGATAGTTCATGGAGATCTTGTCCCATAATATTTCTCCTGCTGAGCAATTTGGATATTAACGGTTAGTTTACCACGAGGCACCCGTTTCTTGGTCTGTTCCCTCATAAAACTGAGATATCGCTACGCTTTCATAATGCAATTTATCCACCAAATCAAATATTTACATCCTGACAGCATATAATCTTGTGATTTTTTGTCATGCATGCTTTGATGAATTGTGCTAGTAGTTGCAGTATTTGCGTATTAAGGCATGGTATAATAAAAGAGTATTTCCAGTTTTAATTCTATAAGACTCGGAGTTGTTCCGAGATAAGTTCTAGTGTTGCAGAAGGATAAAAGATGAGCCGATCTCCGCAGAATCACCTACGTAATGTAGCAATTATAGCCCATGTCGATCACGGAAAAACCACCCTTGTGGATGTTTTATTGCGACAGGGAAACGTTTTTAGAGCAAATCAAGAGGTTGCTGAGCGTGTGATGGACAGCAACGATCTTGAACGGGAACGCGGGATCACGATCCTGAGCAAGAACACTGCAGTAAATTTTAAAGACACCAAGATTAATATTGTTGATACACCCGGGCATGCAGATTTCGGCGGCGAGGTCGAGAGAGTTCTCACAATGGTCGATGGTGTCCTGTTACTGGTAGATGCAGTGGATGGACCCATGCCACAGACAAGATTTGTGACTTCCAAGGCACTTGCCCTGGGACATAAAGTAGTTGTGGTTGTAAATAAAATAGATCGTACAGATGCTGAACCAGACCGAGTTGTGAATGAGACATTTGATCTTTTCGTAGAGCTTGGGGCTACTGAAGAGCAGCTGGATTTCCCAATTGTGTATACCAGTGCTCGTCAGGGCATTGCCACACTGGATCTCAACGTTCCAGCAGTGAACCTTGAACCACTGTTCCAAACGATTATTGACCACATTCCACCTCCTGTTTGTGATCCTGATGCACCTCTGCAGATGCTTATCTCCAGCCTGGATTATGATCCATATCGTGGACGGTTTGGAGTAGGTCGTATCCAGGCAGGAACCATTCATGCAGGCGAGAGCGTTGCTATTGTGAACATGGAGGGTGAAATTCGCAATGGCCGAATTGTTACCTCACTCATTTTTGATGGTTTGAAGAAGGTTGAGCAGGAGAAGGTTTCTGCTGGTGAAATCTGCATTGTTTCTGGTTTACAGGATGTATCTATTGGTGAGACCATAGCATCCAAGGAGAAACCGGAAGGCATTAAGGGCGTACGGGTGGATGAACCAACATTGCGAATGGCGTTTGGTGTTAATACCAGTCCATTAGCTGGTCGCGAGGGGCCATTCTCAACCAGTAGAAAAATCCGTGAGCGTCTCTACAGAGAGCTGGAAACCAACGTTAGTTTGAGAGTTGAAGAGACCGACAGCGCAGATGTATATATGGTGAGTGGAAGAGGTGAACTCCATCTTGCAATTCTCATAGAGACTATGCGTAGAGAAGGATTTGAGCTGCAGATAGCTCAGCCTGAAGTTATCATGAAACACGATAGCCATGGCAAGTTACTGGAACCGTTCGAACTTGTTGAGATCCAGGTATCCGAAACGTATCAGGGTGTAGTTGTGGAGCAGATGGGCAGAAGAAAAGGGGAGCTTCAGGATATGAAGCTGCTTAATGGCAGTGTCCATTTCACCTATATTTCACCTACCAGAGGACTGCTGGGGTTCAGGAATGAGTTTCTGACTGCTACCCGAGGGGAAGGAGTAATTCACTCTCTGTTTGAGGGCTATTTCCCTCATGCTGGTCCAATGGGTAACTCTATCAACGGCTCACTTTTAGCCTCCGATAGTGGCATTACAACAGCATTCGGCCTCTCAAACTCTGAAGACAGAGGAATTCTGTTTGTGGGTCCAGGTGTGGAAGTGTATGCTGGAATGATTGTGGGTAAACATCAGAGGGATACCGATCTCGAAGTGAACGTTTGCAAAATGAAGCACCTTACAAATATGAGGTCCTCCAACTCTGAGATTACCGTACGGCTTACACCTTACACAGAGATGAGTTTGGATAGATGTATTGAATACATCGGACCTGATGAGTTTGTGGAGGTGACTCCTAAAAACATTAGAATGCGTAAACGCATTCTGGATCAGACGCAAAGGAAACGGCAGGAAAGAAGCCTGGCCGGAGTGTAGCGTCGTTCATAATCCGCTAGAAGCAAACAAGTCCTGCAAGTATTTCTCTTGCAGGACTTGTTTGCTTCATATAAGGGAAAAAGAAGTGAGTTAACTTCTCTCTGCAATTGGCAGATAATGTCGCTCTCTTTCGCCAACATATTCTGCTCGAGGACGGATGATCTTCTTGTTTGTGATCTGTTCCATCATGTGTGCACACCAGCCTGATGTTCTGCTAATTGCAAACATGGGAATGAACAGTCTCACTGGCAAGCCCATTTCGTAATAACACGATGCTGAGAAACAGTCAACATTTGCATAGATGGGCTGCTTGCCCGCCGCAATACGGTCTGGAGTATTGCTGAGTTCGTCCACCTTGCGCTCGAGGGCAGTTGTGATATCGTACCATTTTGTATCGTTATGAAGCTGACCAAGCTGGAGGCTCATCTCTCTCAAATGAGATGCCCTGGGATCGGGTGCTCTGTATACTGCATGACCAAAACCAGGAACGGGTACTCTGTTGCTGCCAGTTAATCTTGGAATGACATAGTCATCCACGTTCTTGACACTCCCAATTTCAAGAAGCATTTTCATGGTGTCCTCTGCAGCTCCACCATGCTTGGGTCCTGAGAGGGTACCAATGCCGCTTACCATGCCAGAATACAGATCGGCTCCGGTTGCAACTGTTACCCTTGTGGCAAACGTGGATGCATTTATCTCATGGTCAGCGTGCAGAATGAAGTCTGTATCCATTGCCTTCGCATACAGGGGATCTGGCTCACTTCCATGAATCATGTAAAGGAAATTGGTAGCCAGATTGAATTTTGGATTAGGGCTTACAGGCTCCTGTCCCTGACTAATGCGCTCGAAGGCAGCAACCACGGTGCCGATTTTTGATTGAATTCTAAGTGATTTACGAAGGTTTGCCTCGTGGCTGTTATCCCCTGAGTCCGTGTCCCACATACCCATAGCAGAGACAGCAGTTCTCAGCACATCCATGGTGTTCGCGGTGTTTGGAAATGACCTGAGGAGTGAAATTAATTCTGGGTTGAGAACACTTTCCTGTGAAATGTCAGATTGGAAGCGCGTTAATTCGCTCGACGAAGGCAGATGTCCCATCCATAGCAGGAAGACAACTTCCTCAAAGCTAGCATTGTTCGCCAGATCATGGATATCGTAGCCTCTGTAGAAGAGTTGCCCAGAAGCTCTCACATCACATATCTCTGAAGGCCCAATCACCACATCTCTAAGACCATCAGCCGTTGTGGTTGCTGTCATTGTCTAACACCTCTTTAGTCCCGTGATTGTTTGAACGGGGTGATATAATTTGTTTATAAATTGTACCCTTCTTTTTAGTCTGCTACCTGCTAAGGAAGGTTACTCAGAGGTATAATTATCATAATTATGAAATTCCACCTGCAATTATGTCTCCTGGTAGCGCTTTCCCTGTCTATTTCTGCATTTGCTGCTCCTGTAGTAAATGGAACGCAGACGTGGGGAGCAGAGCAACGAGAGCTGAATGACTCGGCAGCATGTTTCGATCTGATTCGACACTCCATTATAGACTCCAAATTGAATCATCAACCAGGGGAAAATCTCGTCAGTTACCTTTCCAGTCTCACAAATTCATTGCCAAAAGAGTCAAATGCAAATTACGACAAGCGTTTCGAAGGTTACATAAAGCTTTTGAACATTGCACAACACAAGTTGAAGATCATTAAAATTCCGACGGTACTTTCCGACAAATCTGCAAAGAACATTGCCTCTTGGCAGCATGTAAAAAATGTGATACATGATCTCCCAATTCAAATTAAACGGTTAAATATCGCTTGGAAACTTTTATTAAGTGATCATAAAAAAATGGATCCAAAATTGTTTGTAACAACCATACAGACCTGTTTAGCAGGATATGAAGCTCTTCGTGATGTTCGGCAATGATCTGGTTGAACCATTGAGAATGAATTGCATACTAAAGAGATGTATTATTCTGCCCGTGCTGCTGGTCGTGACATCGGCAGGGGCGTCAGTCAGAAATCAACCGACAACTGATAACACACTGATTCAGGCTCTCAGATTGAGTAGAGAAGGATACCCGGCTGCAGCGATGCATAATATTCGTGCGGTTATGCAAAATTCAATACCTGGAGATCCCGCTGGCTATGCATCATTAGGGGTGATTCTATTGCAGTGTGGCCGCTTTAACAAAGCGCATCAGGCATTTTCATACTGCCTTAAAACTGATCCACAATTCATGCCAGCTGTTTTGGGCCAGGCAATATGCGAAATGGCGTTTGATAACACCAAATCTGCTTTGGAACTATTAAGCCAAATCAATACCTCTCAATCACAACAGCCTTCGGTTCAGGCAGTATCAGCGTGCATATCCTGGGATGCACATAAATATAATCTGCCAACACTTTCCCCGACCTCGTCAATAGTAATGACCATGGATGCCCTGCTTGATCAAAAAGAGAATAAGGCAGATTTAGCCGATTCACTTTTTAAGCAGGCACTTCAGAAGATGTCTGGAGCTGACTATATCGAAGGCCATCATCTTCTTTACACATTCCAGTCTGATAATCCATTTGCAGGTGCAGATAGAGTTCCCGGTTCAGAAGCTTCTGTCCCAATGGATACAGCTGGGCATGCGCTTTCTGGTACAGTAGTTTTGTCTCTGCACGATAATATTAAAGACGCTGCATGTGCCGCATTCGATATCGATGGTCAGTCTGAAGAGATCACAAGTGAAAAGCCATTCGAATGCGTATGGAATTCAAAGGAGGTTCAGAATGGCTTACATCAGCTTAAAGTTCAATTCTATTCCTCTTCAGGATTGCTGCTATACAGCCGAATAAAAAATATTCGTGTAATGAATTCTTCAAGAGATGCATCTTCACAGTTAATGAACCAGCTTTATGATAACATGCAGCCTTATCCAGACAAAGCTGTAATCTGTGAATCCCTTGCACAGGACTCTCGCCGCGCAGGTAATACAAAAGATGCACTTGGCTGGATGCTGGACACAGCAGCTCTTAATCCATCATCACGAAACCATGCCGAACTGGAAAATTATGGAGGAATTGATGCAGCCTATCCCGCAATGTGGGGAGGGACCAAAGCTAAAAAAGAGGTTGCACTCACATTCGATGATGGACCTGTTCCCGGTGTAACAGGACCTTTACTTCGAACCCTGCAGCGGTTAGGCGTGAAGGGAACATTTTTTGTTATAGGCTGGCATGTGGCAGCCCATCCAAAATTAACTCGTGAAATTATCGCAGATGGCATGGAGATATGCAATCATACATATACTCATCCTAATCTTGCGAGACTGAAAGACAAAGCGATCGAGAAGGAGATCCTTCAGAATCAGGCTGTAATCTATCAAACGACGGGAAAGCTTGCTCAATTTCTTCGACCACCAGGGGGAGATTGGAATTTAAGAACCGAAAATATAGTTAGGCATTGGGGTTTAACTCCATGCATGTGGACAGTAGATGCCTACCCTGCCGAAGTGGTGGGCACAATGGATGCAGTACGTACAGTTCTGGACCAGGTTAGACCAGGGGCCATCATACTCATGCACAACGGCAAGCTTGCTACAATTCAGGCACTGCCATCCATTGTGAACGCCCTGAAACAGAGAGGGTACAGCTTCGTTACTGTAAAACAGTTAATGTCAACACTTCATCAGTTAGGAGATGGGATTAAACAGCCAAAAAACTTCTCCTACACAGAACACTGATGAAGGATTTCGCAGTGTGTGTGTATAAATACGATTTCAGTATTGGAAGCAGGGAGATGAATATTCTCCTGTGCAGACTAAATGCTCTTAGAGGAGGGGAGACGGATAATGCAGAAAAGTATCACCAGTTGGTTTAGTTTGATGACGGCTGGCCTTATGGCCACTCTCATCATACCTGGTGCAAGTGCAATTGAACCATTAAAGCGACCAGAAACCTCATTGCTTGGGGTACCACTGATGTCATCTTTCAAGGTGATTCTACACAAATTTGGTTCTCCCACTACCATTCAGGTTGGAACACCTGTTGTGGTTGAACCCGCAACATCTTCCGCAGGACAGGGTGGCAGACCGGGAATGCCCGGTGCTCCGGGGATGCCTGGAATGCCAGGGATGCCGGGAATGCCCGGTGCACCTAGCGCTCCTGGAACTCCTGGCATGCCGGGTGCACCAAGTGCCCCAGGCCCCGGTGGACCTCCAGCGGGATACGGCGGTCCACCTCCCGGTTATGGGGGTCCCGGTGGCCCTGGAATGCCGAGAGGCAAGGGCGGGATGATGCCCGGCGGGCCGGGAATGGGAGGCAGCGGTTCTCAGTACTCCAGTCCTACAGGCACAGGAACACCTGGTCAAAACGGTTATGAAAGCAAATTTACGACATGGTGGTATAACTATCCAAACAAAGGAGTTCATTACTCCTTCCTGCTAAATGGCAGAGGTCAGGTGATACAGATTCAAGCTTATGGATTTGCTCCACCAAAGAACCTAATTGCACCTCATACAGCACAGGGAATTACATTAGGCTCTGCTCTCCAGGAAGTGCTGCATCGATATGGATGGTCTAATGATGGAACATCCAGCTCAGGGTTGGTAACTTTGCAATACGGAGAGAATGATCGTATAGCCTTTCAATTTGAATTCAACCATGTAATTGGAATAGTGCTTGGTATCGCGCACAAACCCGGCACAGTGGAGATCAATGGTTAATGGAAAGAAGCATGCAGAAAAAGAAGGAGATTTCTTCAATGCGAAAGCATAGCAAAGTCATGTTTAATTTTGTAGCAGCAGGATCTCTACTTGCCAGCTTGACATCATTATCGTATGCTCATGTCAACAAGCACAAACTGGCATATCATCCTAAACACGTTGTCGCACGCAAAAGTCAGATCGAGATGTCTCTGCTGGGTGTAGAGATGCTGGATACTTACAAAAGAGTATTGAATCTGTATGGTGCACCAACAAATATCTTTCCTGCTGGTGTTGTAGTGGAGTACAACTTTCTGTACAACGCGAAAGGTGAGGACACTGGTGCAATTCTTGGAGTACAGGGCGCAGGTCCGTCCTCATTAAAAGCCAGTCAGGGATCCCAAAATTCAGGCCCAGGACGACCGGGTATGCCCGGTGCGCCCGGAATGCCAGGTATGCCCGGTATGCCCGGTGGTGCTCCAGGGCCAGGTGGCTTTAATGGACCACCTCCTGGCTACGGTGGTCCCGGTGGCAATGGCGGACCACCTCCCGGCTACGGTGGCCCAGGCGGTGCGCCTGGTCAAAGCAGCTTCAACGGACCACCTCCTGGCTACGGTGGACAAGGGGGTGCGCCAGGACCGGGTGGCTTCAATGGACCTCCTCCCGGCTATGGCGGACCCGGTGGACCGGGAATGTCCAGAGGCAAAGGTGGCATGATGCCGGGTGGCGGCGGTGCGACCTTTGGGGGAGTTAGTTCAGCTAACGGTGGTGGGCAGCCGACGTTCGGTGATTCAGGTGGTTTCCAGTGGATCTACATGAATCCATTCCTTCATCGAGTGTTCTGGTTTGCCTTCAATAGCGACAAACGAGTTATTATTGTGGTTGAGGCAGGAAGGGACCATGGCATACCAACTAGCCGTGGTATCAATCTTGGTTCAACAGCTGCAGCGGTGTATGAAGCTTATGGATGGCCAGACAGCACCCAGATTCAGGGTGACACGATAGCGCTGAAATATAACTTCTCACATCACTGTCAGTTCAATATCCTCACAAGAACCAACAGAGTCGTAGATATTTCTGTGACACTCACCGAACATGAGACTGTAGATTTGGGCGGTGGCGCATCATCTCAACAGGGTGGTGGCATGGGCGGACCAAGGGGTCCGGGCTTCGGTGGACCGAGCGGCCCTGTAGGACCGGGTGGTGCTGGCGGCTCAACAAGCACAGACTAGTTGATGCTAGAGGAAAAATGACCGGAGGGTGGATATTCAATCCACCCTCTTCGTGTTTTACTATGTATTATATCTGAGCAAACTGTTCTTGCCCTTCCTCATTTACTCTTGTTCTTCCAGCCACTACATGATGGATCGCCAGGGTTGAGTGTACAGGTGTCAGTATGCTGTAGCTTCCCCGTTTCAAGTCTAATCCGTTGATTATTCCCATTCCAAGATACCTGTTTTTGTCAGATTGTACTCCAACCAGCAGATTCTTTAGCTGCTTTGCAACGAGAGTATTACAGCTCTTAGCTCTAACTTCACTTAAAGCCAGTGCAACTCCAGGAGATGAAGGATCTGGTTTTTCGCTTAACAGCAGCCCCAGTTCAGTTCCCCATGTCTCACCATAAAAAACATGTATAGATGGAGAAAAACACTGACGAAGATATTTCAACAGGTGGGAAGGCAAAGGTGTTCCTCGTCCTAACCAGGTTCCTGCGATAGGTTTATCTCGAAGTGACAATGAAACAGTGGATGCGTTCTGGAAGTAGGATGCGAAATAGACTGCTCTTCTGGCATTCCCATAGGCATGAGACTTATCGGAAGGGTTTTGAACAGAAATAACTCTGTGTACCTTAATACTACTGTGTTGATAAATGGAAATGAGTGGTTCAAGTTCTGAATCTCGCTGAAATGCGATGATGTGTGAAGGTTTGGATAGCTGTATTAGACTATGGAGCATGTGCTGTGCGGAAGAAGTTAGAGCATAATCTCCCGTAGTCAAAATCCATCTTGTTGAGGAGATCTCTATGAGGAGTGAACCTAACCCACTAAGATACTGCAAGCTCACAGTTTCTGGAGTAGAGGCTCCCACAAACACTGTACTAGCTGGATTGATCTGTGTGAGTGAATTTAGTTGGTTTTCGGGTGATCCATAACCGATACAACATGGGGATGCTATTTGAGGTTGTGCCAGATCAGCATCAATAACAACAGGTTTCTCACCTCTGTCTACAAGTCTGTTAATGAGAGAACAGGAAAATGAAGTCTGCCCGCGATTGGGACCACCTATAAGGATTATGTTCCCTTCAATGGTAGATGCAGTTTCAAGTATATGATTTAGAGAACCCTCATTGAATTCGGCTATTGCCCTGCTCCATACTGGTCCATTCAGTAAGATTTATATTGCCGGATAGAGTAATTGTTCCGCTATCAGTATAAAAGCTGTTAACCTGGAGTGGCAGCTCGAGAGCGGAAAGACTGATTATTTTCTGCACATGACCTACCAAAAAATGCAGGATTGGACCATCAACGGGTATTCCTACCACAGTGATGCGTGTGAGGTCTACCAGCACTCTGTTATCAGATAATAATACAAGATGAAAGAGAATTTTTACAGGAAGCTTTATACCGAGAGTATTGCGCTCAGCCGTAATGAGGAGCTGACTGGATGGAAGCAGGTGTATTTTGAGATGAGTTAAATCATACCCAGCGGGTAGATCTCCTAAAATCTGAAGTTCAATCACATCATCAGAAATTGTTGTTGTAAATTTCGCTCTTTTAACACTGATCAGCTTATGGGTTTTCAGATTGTATACTACTCTATGAAGATCCAGATATAAATGACTTAGAATCAGTCCATTCTGAAGTGTGAGATTTGTTGCATTAATTTGCACGCGAGCCAGCCTTCCATGAGAGGTGTTATAAGGATCTCCATCCACCCGCACTTCATACCTGGAGGCTTCTCCCAGCAGATCTGGAAGTTTTTTCATTATCTGATGTTCAGCCATGCTGTTCACAGGGCGGGCACAGCCGCTGAGAACACAGGGTATTACAGCCAGACAAAATAGGTACATAACTAATCTGTTCATTATATTCTTATTATAGAGTATACAGAATGGTTTGTGTGATTTTTATTACATGCTAAATAAAACCTGGTTTGTGCTTGATGCTGTTAACAGGTATCTAAATTACTAAATGAGAAGATCACAAACCACTATCCTCTTCAGATGGAAATCAGTTCAGCACACGACCAATGATCTATGTGCTGGCGGGTACAGATATTACCTGAAAATCCTGTTACATAACATGTGCCATATTTTTCTATCCACTACACATGTACTACCTGAATTCGGAATGGAGTGAGGCTCCTCAGGGAAAATATGTAGATATCCCTTTAAAGAACTGAACGGTTCTCAACATTCATAATGTGTGTTGCCTGATTCCTTCCGGCTCTTTTTGAGATATAGAGAGCCCTGTCAGCAGCCTCAAGAATAAGTTCAGGTGAGTACATGGTCTCATTTAACGTCGCAATTCCAAGACTTATTGTTACGGGACTGTGCTCCCATTTCTCATTTGCAACACGTTCCCTAAGTCTTTCAGCAAACTTCAAGCTACCATCTACATCTGTATTTGGCAACAGGATCACAAACTCTTCACCACCGTATCTGGCCGCGAAATCGTGGTGCCGGGCACTTGTCAGTAGGATATAGCCTAATTTTTTAAGCAGTTCGTCCCCCGCAGGGTGACCCATTGAATCGTTATATTTTTTAAAGTGGTCCACATCCAGCAGAATGAGTGATAATGGCGATGAACTGCGGATATGTCGTTCAAAAAGTCTTCTTATCTCCTGCTGAAAAGCTCTGTGGTTTTTCAAACCTGTAAGTCCATCTGTAGATGCCAGATCTTCCAGGCGTTGATTTGCACCTGCCAAATTCGTAGCATGTTCTTCGAGTTCAATGTGGGACTCGGTGATTGAGTCTATCTGCTGTTTGATTAGTTCATTTAACCAGTGAGTATCTGTAGTTCTTGTTAACACCACAAGAAGGGAATTAATGTATGGCCATACCTGGCATCTATACCATTCTAGTGTATCTGGTTCATCACCTGGCACATCTATCTCTTCCTCACGGTACTCGTTTACTTCGCACGAGTTTATGCAGATAGGAATTGCTTTTTGGCACAGGGGGGAATCTAATTCTGAAAGCAGCATCCCGGAGTGAGAGGATGACATTTGCAAATTTATTAACTTGCCCGCCTGCCTGCTGAGGAATTTAATATTGAACAAGAGATTATCGTCTACCCGAATGCTATCAAGCATTATCAGAATGATTTCTGAGTTATGAATGAATTCAATTTGAAGAGCATCGTGCATTGGTAACGAATCGTTTACCATCACTGGCGTGACTCGATCGGTTAAGCTATGCCGATATAACCACAAAAGGAAAATAATGCCAGTTAGAATCAGCATGCCAGGTGAACTTAAGCCAGATAATGAATAATGCAAGAAATTCTCCAGTTGGCCATACAATCCCTATACATTCTGTTTCATTGTGAAATGAACAGAGAGATATGAGATATGTAACCAGAAAATATATTAGTCCTGATTGAGATAGGCTATGGCTAAATAGGTTTTTGCCAGTTTAGACATATTATTAAGCTATTAGCTCTGCTTGAAGATATACAAAAATTTCACCATCAAGAGTAGAAAAATTGATATCAATGGTGATTATCGGCACAATAAATAGTTTATATAGATGAAACCATGCTAAGGTTTAGAGTGATTAAGTACCCATTGACGATCATTTTTTACTACTTGAGATAGTGCAGCATTTGCCACATGATCATTTAAGGTTGTTGCCTGCAGTGAAAAGAGGTAAAGAATAAGAAGTCCAAGCATGTTTGTTAAAAAAAGCGAGCGAAACAGTTCCGTAATTGACTTAAGTGGGGCGACATCTTTCACCCATGAAAATAGAATAGCCAGCACTAGAAAAATGAAAGGCAGGGAGGATGAAAGAAAGCACATTTCGAGAATGGAGCTGTTACTTTCATTATGTGCGATGCCTGATATGGAGCTTAGCATGATTGCAACTGGGTGATGATTGGCAAGAAGAATTTGAAAGTTGCGAATTAGGAGTGTTGTTAGAGCGAACAGTATCACTGTGATTAAGACGAGAGCTTCGGTACTCCAAAGCAGCATTTTATGGTTTGATGCCTTCTCACTTCTCTTGTTGAGAAACAGGTAATTCCATACCAGAATCTCCAGGAAGAGATAACTGAAAAGGAAGCATATAAATGTCCAGACTGAATCATCCCCAGCTACAATCTTTACCGTCATAATGGATGCAACCACAATGGTTAGAAGTGGTATGAAATTTGACACGGCTCTGGATTTGATCTGTGTTAAACACAGCAGAACTGAGATCACACCAAGTACAATCTGTTGACGAAGGAGTATTACCCCTGTCATCCAGGTTCCAAATAGCGGGCCAAGTGGGATTCCTGGGGGTACGCCAGGAAAATGCGCCATATCTCTGGCATTATTGATTTCATATCTAAGCTTCAGACTTTCATGAACCTGATGTGCCATCCAGATAGCCTCTTGTTCACGTCTGTCATTCTTCAAAAGAACCAGATAGTTATGAGCCTGTGCAGGCCACTGAATGCTGTGGACTATTTTGTTTAGAGAAGCTCCCGGGTCGGTTGCGGCTATCAACGTAATCTCTGAACCATAGAGTGCTTCGTATGCCCAGGAGGATGTTCTTAAAATCTGTGCCAGTCTCGCTAGGTAGTGTCTTGTGTTGACAGCCCGCTGCATGTGTCCCATATCTGCCTGATTCGATGAATACACCTGCATTGCTTTAGCCATGGACTGAAGCGCTTCTAACTGCGGGAAGCCTAGCAGCGATATGGGTGCTACCTTTTGCGCAGCTCCATGGTTGCCGTATGCAAGGGAGTACAGCTTCCACTGGCCAAGCACCTGTTCATACAGGTAAGAGTTCCATTCATCGGTTACACGAACATTACTCAGGGCAGTTAAAGCTTTGTTGTTATTGTGCTCTTTCATATACAGACATGCCTGCATTGCACACCAGAAAGCGTTGCCAGGATCTATTTGCCTGCCTCGAGATAGTGCAGCCGTTAGAAGTCGAATTTCTGGGTCTGACTCCTGTACCGAGGGCTTTTGAAGAATTCCCTCCTGGAGGATGGATCTCGTGAGCAGGGCAAGCGCACCTGCTGAGCGGGGAAATCTGTCTGTAACAACGAGGATTCTTTTCAGGGACGCTGTTTCACTATTCTGACTTAGATTGCGATTAAGAAGTAACGAGGCATACCCAATTTGGATCAGATAGTTTGCTGGATTATTTTCAGCGACCGTCCGGAGGGCTTTCATCTGTTTGCCATGACTGGATGGTGGATGAACCCACTCCTGGTGGAGAAATGGAAGGGCACTCTCCAGTTGGGATTCTACGATGGAGCGTATGTTGGGGATAAGGATGATGGCGATCCAAACACCTAGAGCAATCCCCACGCCCCATCCAGAGAGGGTACCCATAGACAAATGGATTCTGTCTTGAAGCTCCCTTGCCGTATATCCATCTTGCAAAGCTTAACCTCGATCAACTGATTTCTGAATGTCAGCTGTGCTGGGTGGGGAAGATAACCATAACATTGCCGCACGTGGATTTGGTGCTCGAAGCAGGCTGTCCAGCGGTGTAAATGCAGTTACATTCTGTTGGTAGCTACCATTCTGCCAGCGCAAATGCTGAACTTTTACAGGGTGTAAGCCTGGCACCAGGATAAGTAGTGAAACAGCTATGGCAGCAAGAGCACCTGCACATACCTGCAGGAGACATAGTGTTATATCTGGGCTTTTGGGTGGCTCCAGAAGCTGTTCGAATACTTTCGACTGGAATTCATCGGGATTGGTTTGTACTACATCTGAAACTGTACATGTGAGAATTGATCTCAATGCAGCACGGGATTCTTCATCACTCCTGCAATCGGGACAGGCAGAGAGATGTTCGTTAAGAGCATCTCTCTGGTCGGAATCTAGTGCAGATACTTCGCTATCCAGTAATGAACGCCAGTATGTGCAGTTTCTAGACATGATTTGCCTCATCCTGGATAGCCAGCCATCGCTGTCTGAACTGTTCTCTGGCTGAGTTAAGTCGAGAGCGAACTGTTCCGACTGGAATCCCAAGTACTTTTGCTATTTCTGAATATTCCAATCCTTCTATTTCCCGCAGAACCAGAGCAGCTCTCATAGCAGGTGAGAGTGTGTTAAGCACTTGCTCAACTGAGAGTTTATGATCTATCGCCACATCTGGAGCAGCCTTGTGAACCAGCAGTCCCTCATCCAAAGGAATTTCCGAGGACACACTCTTACGTCTCATTCTATCTAGACACAGATTAACAACTATTCTATATAGCCATGCATAGAAGCTAGAATCTCCACGGTACTGCGACAGCATTCTGAAGGCTTTCACAAAGGCATCCTGTGCAACATCTTCAGCTTCACGTGGATTATGCAGAACGTGAGCTGCTAGTCTTACTACCCTTTCTCTATACTTGTCTAAAACCCATCGTATGGCAACGGGGTCTCCCTCTGAACATCGAACGATCCATGCGTACTCTTTTTTCTGCTCTTCTGCTGCAAGATCAGGGCTGAGAGTGGAATCTGTGGTTCTTAACAGTTGTATTGTCATTCTACATTCCTCGCAGTGCAATACTATCTAGTGTAGTGTCCCGTAAATAACTTTACATTTATTTATCTTGGTCATTATCGAGTCAACGGTTGCTGTCCAGACGAAAGGTTTGGCTGTTGTATTATAAGTTTGGATGAACTGTTCTATCGATTCT
>JAJZFJ010000022.1 GCA_021805395.1 bacterium | reverse complement strand
ACCGTACGGATATGAGAGGGTTCTATACCTATGGAAACCACTACCTCCTATCCCAGATTGACTATACTCTTGAAGAATTCTGCAGAATGCATTACACCGATCTAATTCGTGCAGACTTTCGCTATTCCATTCAGGCCATCTATACTGCACAGGGAGTAAATGGTACTGTAAACACTTATCATGAGATGCCCGTTATTACGAAGAGTGGGGCAGAGATATGGATTGGGCAAAATGTGCAGGCAATCAAGAAGCATGGTCAGGTCATAGGTTTTCAGGCAATCGCCAGGGTCATTACGGAAAAACGCAAAACCGAGATGGAGATTGCCAAACATATAACATATCTGCATCGCAGACTGGAGAGATTAAGAGAAAGAACCCTTCATCTAACATCCGCTAAAACTGAGATGGAGGATATGGCTCTTACAGATTATCTCACTGGTTTGAACAACAGGAGAGCATTTCAGAAGGAGATTGCTGTAGAGTTTGAAAAAGCCAGAAAGTCTAACTGTGCACTCTCGCTGCTAGTTATCGATCTGGATCATTTCAAAAGAGTGAATGATACTACAGGACATCCTGCAGGCGATCAGTTACTCCATGAAGTTGGCACCCATCTGGCATCCAGGCTGCGCCAAACCGATATAGTTGCCCGTTTTGGGGGTGATGAATTTGCCGTTATCTTGCCAGGAACAGATGAGTTTGGTGCAACCACCCAGGCTGAAAGATTGAGGGAGATGATTGAAGAGCTGTTTGAAGAGGAGAAAGTGACTGCCAGTATCGGAGCATCTTCTCTTAGGGATGAGACAACCAGCATCATGCAGCTGATTGTGGAAGCCGACACTGCTCTACTTACTGCTAAAAACCATGGCAGGAATAGAGTATTTCATCATTCAAATATCGAGGCGGTGGACCATCACAATGCAGTTGTGAACAACTCCGTGTTCCCATCATCATAGTGCTGTTAGCATTCAGAAATGTGTTCCAGATATTTTAATGTTTGCCAATCCTGCTGATTATTGCCTCATCAAACTGGATTATGTTGCTTGCTGCATCCTTGTGAAATGAGTTCAGATCTACCCGTGTATCACTACGGTACAACCTGCTGATGGTAATGACCGACAGGTATGGAGTCTTCTCTTCCCAGCATACTTGCGCGATTGCTGCCGTTTCTCTATCCAGCGCATCTGCGTGAAAGTAACGCTTTAATAATTCTTTCTTTCTCTGACTGCTTACCAGTATATCACCAGTGACAACAGTTCCTGAGATTATCCTGGGGAGATACGGAAGCCCTCCAGCATCGTCTATTTGCGAAAAGTGCAGCGATCCCACAACATCTTCTGCTAAACGAAGAAGCGACTGATCAGCTGGAAAGTACAGGGGATTGGGTGTGTTAGTGCCTGTTGTATTCGTGTACTCATACTTCATCATCCCTTGAGATAACTCACCTACATCGAACTCAGCAGTGTGTGAACCCATTACGATATCGCCCACTCGCAGACTGGAGTTGAGAGAACTTGCATAACCGTTGAACAGGATGCAGCGTACATGGAATTGCTGAATAAGAACCGTGGAAACAAGTGCAGCATTTACTTTGCCAGAGCCTGTGTCACCCACAACAACTGGAACACCGTTAATTGTGCCGCAGACAAAGTTTATCCTCATAACTCTTATAGTATGAGCGTTTACGATATTTGGCAGGATTGGTATGGATTGCTGTGAAACCTGAAGAATACCCACAGGTTTTGCCAACGCCAGACACGCCACACATTGCAATAACAGGCTGAGGACTAGAGCCAGTTTGGATGGAAAATATCTCAAAGTGCTTCACCAGTAAAAAGGATTGTGGAAATGTGATCTCTTGTTTTTAATTCTACCAGATGCTTAACCCACATACCATGTTAGACAGCCTGGAAAATAGAGATCTGAATTGTCTTGAGGGTAGTGAAGTGGCTTTTAGGGGTGTGGGAATAACTGTTTCCAAAGAGTATGTCTGGATGGTGTAAGCAATGCATTTTTGTGGGGGAGTGTGATGACACTGAGCAATTGATTGGAATCAGGATGTATCGTAAGGTGGAAGGTAAGCGGCTGAGATGCCAGTATGGAAAAACCCTCCGCCATGGGTGCAGGATATCACGATTAGTGTTATCTATTTACAACCAATGTCAGGCAGAGGGTTTATTCAGTTAAAACTGTGAAGCCGAATAATAGCTTACAGAATGAAATTAAAACTATGTGTCTGGATAGATTCTCTTGTTAACGGTGTTTGTTCCCTCATCCACTTCAACAAGAACGTTCGCAGGAACAAACATATAAACTCTATCTCCCACGCGCTCAACAGTTCCATCTAGAGCATAGCAGACACCGTTAAGGAAATCGATGATCCGCTCGCCCATTTGCGGTGATGCCTGTTCCAGATTGATAATCTGTTGTTCGCCGTTTTTAAGCCCATCTGCTGCAAGTCGTGCATCCTCAAACACCTGAACATTTCGGCGAACGGCCACGCGGCTATTGCGAGAGGATTGAATTCGCAGTGAAGCTTGTCGGGATCTGTTTTCTTGGGGTGAGACGATAGCAGTCTCTTCAATCTCTTCTGGCTCATAACCCAGGATCATATCTTTCCATGTCCCAAGTCTATGTAAAATGCTGAGTTTCTCGTTGTTATCCGGGATTTGTTCAGGATTCAAATTATTCCCTCCTCTATTATTGTCGTTCACCAAAAATTGCAGTGCCGATTCGTATGTGGGTTGCCCCTTCCTGAATTGCTACCTCAAAATCACCACTCATCCCCATAGAGAGAACCTCTAGTGCCTCATTTGGCATTCTCAATGAGAGATCATGGATGCATTTGAAACTCGATCTTGCATCTTCAGGATGTGGACAGTTTGGTGCGATTCCCATAAGTCCTCGAAGGCGAATTCCTTTAAGTTCCATCATTTTCGATGCAGCTTCAAGAGCTAATGATGGATCTATTCCAGCTTTAGTAGCTGTTGCATCAAGCTTAACCTCCAGGAGCACGTCTGTCACGCGGTTCTGTTTGATGCTTTCTGAACTGATCACTTCCGCTATATGCATGCTATCCACAGAGTGGATAAGTGCGAATTTGTTTAAGCAAGCCCGTACTTTGTTACTTTGAAGATGACCAATCATGTGCCATGTAACTGGCAGATGCTGCAAAGTTGGGCTGTCTATTTTTGTGAGAGCTTCCTGGATATAGTTTTCTGCAATGTTGTTGATGCCACACTGTACGGCAATTGCAATTCTTTCTGGTTCAACTCTCTTGGATACACCTATAATAGTTATCTCTTTCGGGTTTCGATCAACTTTTTTACATGCGATCTCGACTCGATCTCGAACGAGGGCAATTCTCGTTTCTATCTCATTTGAGATTATAGCACTCACCCTTCACCCCGTAAAGATACTGTATCTAATATCGTACACTATTTTTTCATAAAATATCCTAATCTTTTGTTAAAAATATCGATTTTTGCTCATTTTTTGTTTACAGATGCCTGATTCTTCCTGATAAATCAATTTTCAGCTGATCAGTTCCAGAGGGAGGTGTGGCAGGATACTGAAAGTTGAAATGTAGTGGAAAGCTTATCGCTTCCATTGTGTGCAACTACCGTTAATAACTGCTACTCACAGCAAAGAGCTTCGTTCTAATAAAAACTTAACCACTGATAGTCATTAAATGTGCACTAAATTACTGTGAAATTCTTGAATTGCTCGTGAAAGTAATTCTCAACACCATCCTTATAGCTAAAGCAGTCGAGTGAATCAGTACTGATTTCTGCATGCGTTCAGAAGGTTGATTTACTTTGGAAACTTAGTCTGAACTTCTGAAGTAATCTATCCGACAATCAGTCGTGAACCATGGTATCGTACTAGCGAACCCTGGGTCTGGTGTGGCGTTTCTGACTATTTGTCTGAGTCTGTCATGGATTGACGGGCTGCCACGCGCAATCATGGAGGTTACAACTAATGGGTGAGGTATCAATCCAACAGTTGTGGCGCGAATACCGCGTTCACAACAATATGGATGCACGTATGTCACTAATACAGAGATATGCGCATCTCGTATCAATTACAGCCGGTCGTCTGTTTGGTCCACTCCCCGGTGGCATTGAAAAAGATGACCTTGTGAGTGCTGGTTCTGTGGGTCTGATCAAGGCCGTTGATCAGTTCGATCCGTTTCGCGGGATTAAGTTCGAAACGTATGCTATAACGCTCATTCGTGGTGCTATTTTAGAAATGCTTCGCAGCGACGACTGGGTGCCCCGTTTGGTGAGAGATCAGCAGAAGCTTCTTAAGCAGACTTATATGCGGCTTGAAAATGAGCTGGGTCATCCGGCATCAGAAGAGCAGGTTGCTGCTGAACTTGGAATTACAACAGAAAAACTTGAGAAGATGCTCGGCACAATAGGTCGCACAAGTCTTCTATCGCTTGATGATTTGAGAATTGGCTCAGATCAGCAGCGCATTGCAGATGTATTACCAAATGAAGATCCTGGCCCGCTCGAGTGTGTAGCAATCCGTCAGCGAAGAAATGCCCTCTCTTCTGCAATTGATCGCCTACCTGATAGAGAACGGACGGTTGTATCGTTGTATTACCACGAAGGTCTTACGTTCAAAGAGATTGGCGGTGTTCTCACAGTATCTGAATCTAGAGCTTATCAGCTTCATGCCCAGGCAGTGACACGACTTAAGGGTTATCTGGATACGGTGTGTGATCTCTTTCCTTAAGGTGTAAATGAGAATTCTCCGGAAGCATGCTGACTGCACACCCAATGCGTGAATTGAATGCGTGAGGGAGATGACTGAGAAGTGTGTTTATATAACAAAGAACAGGTTTACGGCAATTGAATACGATGAAGAGGATTTTGAGAGCGTTCGATTTCTAGCAATAGATTTTAAACGCTCTCAAAGTTACCTAAATTGCAACACGCAGCATTAATCCCAGAACTGTATCGCCCTGATCATCAAAATACGCATCACCTTCAATACCAAGTCGATTTGTGAGGCTGGCACCTGCAAAAACCTTGCCTCCAAAATGGACATTATTTCCGAAGAATGGACCGATACCCCCTCCAAAATAGAACCCACTTACTCCTGTGAGGGAAGGAGTGTAAACCTGGTCAAAAGTAAGCGGAACCATGGTCGAGATTCCCTTAAAGTTGACACCCGCGAGAACATCAAGATCCACACGAGTTTTTAATTGTGGCAAAAGATGCAAGCCGGGCACAATAACGTCTAATCCACCATCAAAATCTACATTCGGGGTCAGTGTTAGTCCCAGTCGCAGATGGAGTGGCAATGGTGAGTTTACAAATGGTGCTCCACAGCTGGATGGAGCAGTGTAGGGAAGTGGTGGCTTAACTAAGGATGCTTTGAGATACTGGGTTCCTTCAGCATTAGCAGCACCCGCTGAAAATGCGATTCCCAATAGCAACGCACCAGCGAGTGCCGTACTCGCAATACGTGATCTGAGCATTACTACACCTCGTTGTAAGATATTAACAGGTTACCCTGTCCGAATTAATATACTTGGTACAATGCATAAATAATTCCATTTTGTAATAAATACTATCTTTTTATCTTATCACCTGCGAATATCCGCATGGGAATTATGGAGGATTATAAACAGTTTCGGAATAAGAAACATTTATGGAATTTCGGCAGTCTGATACAAGAGAACAAGGTTTATGAAACTGAATTTATTGCAGTAAAATTTGCAATAATGCGGCACACATATTCAGAAACATTCAATCGGTTATAGGTACTTGCAAGTGGAAGCCGTGAGATAAAGCAGCAGTTATACACGATTTATTGAGGCTTTTTGTGGCTCGGCAGGCGAAATTATTCTACATTATAATTCGGCTGGATCAAACTTACGGAAATGCGGAATTCGATAAAAAAATGCAGTGAAAGCGCCCTTAATGTTTGGTGGCAATACACAGGATAGTTGATCCGAACCACCAGTTGATATGTTTTGTAAGTGCATTTTCAAATCTTAAGAGAAATATGAGAAGAGTGTTGATTACAGGAGGAAGATTGGGCATCGCTGCTCGTGGAGGGTTATTGTAGGGCTTTCTTGCACTCAGTTTACGCTGTAATGCCATAAGCGGATATAGCATTGCCATACAGTGGGTTATCCTCACTACGTTCAGGCCAGATGACTCGACTCGACTCCTGAGCTGCGGGATAAGGTAGCGTCTGTAGTGCATGAGAGCAACATCGTGCTCGCCCCAAAGGCTGGGATATGCAGGAACGGTCGCAAATACATGACCACCTGGCCGCAATATTCGGTGAATTTCACATAACGCCTTTTCATCATACTCCAGATGCTCAAGCACATCCATAGTTACAACCATGTCCACACTTTCGGAGGCAATAGGAAGTTGCATGGCATCTGACCGAACCAGACCTCGCTCACCTCGGCTGGCGCAGAATTTGAGTGCATGAGGGGAGTAGTCGGCAGATATTACATGCCCTCGTTTGCTAAGGTGGGCCGACATTGATCCTGTGCCGCAGCCCAAATCCAGAATAGTCAGGTCAGTTCTATTCTGGTAGTACTTGAATATCTCAGCTTCAACAAGAGCACGACGTGCTACAAACCACCAGTATGTATCCTCCAGTTTGTACATCCGCTCATATTCGGCTGTATTCATCTTGGAGAGACAACTCCCTGTCTGATGGTATTTGGAGAATGGGAATTTCTTATCTGTTTAATTGCCATCAACATTCTGATACCATCCCGTAAAAAACGCACTTTTGACCCTTCCTGATGAGACCATCTAACAGGTATCTCGGCTATTTTCAGGTTCCGAATTTTGGTGGCTATGTATAGCACTTCTACATCGAATGCAAAGTTGTCTATCTTGCATTCTGAAAATACAGACTGGGAAGCGGCACGAGTAAATAGTTTGAAACCGCACTGTGTATCATGAATACCTGGTACTGTGAGCATTCGAACTACCCGGTTGAAGGCTTTACCGCCAAGTTCACGAATAATCGACTGACGTCGATCCAGCCGTGATCCCTTCAGGTCTCTGCTGCCGATTGCAATGTCTGCTCCTGCATCCAGAGCGGCTGAAAGTACTGAAAGCTCCTCGATGGGTGTTGCGAGGTCGGCATCTGAAAACAGTACGCGTTCTCCCTTGGCATGAAGCATTCCCACTCTCACAGCATGCCCTTTACCTCTATTCGTACAATATGACAGCAGTTTGGCATTTGGTCGTCCGGAAAGAACAGACTGCACTTTAGCTACAGTTTGATCTGAGCTTCCATCGTTCACCACAATCATCTCCCAGGTTTGGGACAGGGCATCCAAATATTTCAGCATATATTCGAGGCTTGGCTGAATGCGTGCCTCCTCGTTGTATGCTGGCACAACCACGGATAGTGCTGGTGTAATCTGCTCCGTTGTTGTGTTTGATACTGCCTGATCTTCAGAAATGGTGTTATTGTCAGAATTCACACCACACCATTCTGTAATATGTAGTTCTGAAAGGGTTGTCAAATCTGGTTCCAATCTCTATCTGCAATCAGATGGTTCCGTCTGATGCAAGTCTTGTATTATAACATAATCATACGTAATAGCCTATATTCTGCATTTTGACTACATGTAAAATCAGCATCTGATTGTGTAAGATAGATTAGCCATTATAAAATGCTTAATTGTTTATGACCCCCGAAAGAAGACAGCATTCTGGGAATTTGTAGTAAGTGATTCCTTCATTTTCTTTAGCACAAACATATGGGTACCAGGTTTGTTGCTGAACCAATTGTAAGTAGTTATTCGTAAAATTGTGCATATCAAGTACATCGAATGGAAACATTTGCTGATTATAGCTTGTGCAAGCATTTAGGAGATAAGAATGCATTTATTTGAACCTCTCACTCAGCGCGACATCACGTTTCGTAACCGAATCGGTGTTTCACCCATGTGCCAGTACAGCAGCGAGAATGGATATGCTACAGACTGGCATCTTGTGCATCTTGGCTCTCGAGCTTCAGGAGGAGCAGGCGTGGTGTTTACAGAGGCAGCCGCTGTGGAGGATGTTGGGCGAATCTCCGCGAATGACCTCGGGATCTACATGGATGGTCACATTGAAAAGCTGCACCAGGTAACAAGCTTTATAAAAGGCCAGGGTGCTGTGCCAGGAATCCAGCTCGCACATGCCGGAAGGAAAGCTTCCACTGCAAGACCCTGGGATGGTGGTGAACCTGTGAGTGTGCAGGCTGGCGGCTGGAAGCCAGTGGGACCTTCTGCTATTCCATTTTCCGAAGAGTATACTACACCACATGAGTTAACGGTGGATGAGATATCGCGAATAGTGAAGGCATTTCGGGACGCGGCTGTTCGGACACTTCAGGCAGGATTTGAGGTGATTGAACTGCATGCAGCACATGGGTATCTGCTGCACGAATTCCTTTCCCCTCTCTCTAACAAGCGTACTGACAGTTATGGTGGGAATTTTCAAAACAGGACCCGCATTATAATTGAGGCGATTGATGCGATTAGGGAAGTATGGCCAGACAAACTACCGTTATGGGTAAGGATATCCACCACTGACTGGACTGAAGGCGGCTGGGATGTATCGCAAAGCGTGGAACTATCCGCAATGATGAAGTCGCATGGAGTTGACCTGGTTGACTGCTCTTCTGGAGGGAACGTTGCATCTGCTTCCATTCCTGTAGGTTCTGGTTATCAGGTGGAAGCTGCCGCAAGAATCCGCAAGGAAGCTGCAGTGCCAACAGCAGCCGTTGGAATGATTACATCCCCTGCACAGGCTGATACGATTGTGAGAACTGGACAGGCTGATTTTGTGCTGATTGCTCGGGAACTGCTTCGCAATCCCTACTGGCCTCTTATGGCAGCACAACAGCTGCACATAAAAACATCGCCAGTGCCAAAACAGTATCAACGTGCATGGTAGAGAGTGCGGAGTTATTCAGGGAAGCTGAAGTCCCGCTGCCATCAAATCTCATTATTCTGCTTTCAATATCCTGCGGGATGACTGCAGCAAATTTATACTACTGTCAGCCCTTGCTACAGGAGATGAGTAACGCTCTACACCTCTCTTCAAGACAGATTGGCATAGTTCCGGCACTGACACAATTTGGCTATGCTGCCGGACTACTGCTGTTCATTCCATTAGGTGACAGGCTGCCAAGAAAGCAGCTTGTACTTTCACTGCTGCTACTGGAGATTATTTCACTCCTCGCAGCATGTTTCTCTTCCTCTCTGGCACTGCTGGCAGCGGCAAGTTTAACGATTGGAACTTTTACGGTAGTGCCTCAAATCCTGGTACCTTATGCTGCCCAGGCATCCCCGCCCAAACTGAGAGGAGCAACCATAGGAAAGATCCAATCAGGGCTGCTCGTTGGCATTCTTGTATCCAGATCACTGAGTGGATATGTTGGAGAGCATTACAGCTGGCGAGCTATGTTCGGTTTGGCGGCAGCCGGAACGCTGTTACTTGCAATAACCCTCAATTACCGGCTGCCAGAGAGCAGGGGACATTCCGACCTTAGCTATTTTAAGCTGCTGAAATCTGTGTGGACTTTCCTCAAATCTCATGCCGAATTACAGGTGAGCTGCTTGACAGGAGCATCACTTTTTGCATGTTTCAGCGTTTTCTGGGCGACACTCTCCTTCTTGCTGAATACTCCCGCATACCATTTGGGACCTGAGGCAACAGGACTATTTGGATTGGTAGGGCTAGCTGGAGCACTTGCAGCACCTTTTGCGGGTAAACTCGCACATTCCCGAGGTCCCAGATTCATGGTAGGTGTTATGCTTATTATGGTACTGCTGGCATATGCCATCTACTATTTTGCGGGATATTCCATTATGGGATTGGTGGCTGGAGTTATATTGATGGATCTTGGAGTTCAGGCAGGTCACATATCAAACCAGACCCGGATATTCGCAATAGCACCTTCAGCCAGCAGCCGTATTAACACTGCTTACATGGTGAGCTATTTTCTTGGTGGCTCTATAGGGGCACTTTTGGGGACATATGCCTGGTCGGTTGGCAGATGGCATGCAGTTTGTTTAACTGGGCTTGGATTTGTTTTGATTGGGCTTGCATCTCACCTTATGGTTGGCAATAAGAGGGAATAAGAAATGGATTGATGCAGTAAACAGATGTGCAAGGGATTTATTAGCCGCACTGTTTATCCAGATTGCACCGCGGCTCAGGTTCTAGATCATAAGTTTAGTTTTAGACTAGTACCCGGAATTTTTTTACATGACCGTTGCTGTGCACTGAAAATGTCAGTCTCATTTTCTCTGGGAACAAGGGCTTAAATCAACATAATTCAACCAAATCAAGGTAATATTCATATTGTGAGACACTTTCCTGGGAGAATTGCAGTCATTGAACAATAGAGATCACTCAGAACAGTTGGCGAGAGATCCATCGTTCACGGCATACGAAAACCGTCTCATTGCACGTTTCAGACAGGGAGAAACAGAAGCTCTTGGTGCTTTGTTCGAGATGCATGCAGACAGGGTATATGCGTATTCTCGCCATATGTTGAGGAATAAAGAAGACGCTGAAGAGGTTACGACAGAAACTTTTGTGAAAGCTTTTCAGCATGCGCTAAGCTACAGGGCTGAAGGTGCATTCACGGCATGGCTCTTTAGAATCGCAAGAAATCTGTGTTTGGACCGAATGCGCCAACCCTGCTTAACAGGTTTGGAGCCAGCCTATCTTGATGATCTTTGTGATGACAAGAGCACTGAACAACAGACAGAAACCAAAGTTGTTGTAAATCAGGCTTTAGAGATGCTGCATGAGGATTACAGAATGATACTCATGCTATGTGACATACAGCAGTGGGACGCTCAGGAAGCTGCGCTGATTATGGACAGATCTCTTCCTGCGACAAAATCTCTATTGTATAGAGCACGCCGGGCATTGAAGGAACTTCTTAAATCCAGCTGGAACGAGGACAAACTACAGGATGAGATGTGAAGACTGGCAGATTTTAATTGATACCTACGTAGATAACAGTCTGGATGAAACGCTTACTTTACGAATGGAGAAACACTTGTTGAGCTGCGCCGCATGCTCCTATGAGGTCCATTCACTTCGTCAATCAGTCTCTTTGTTGAAAGCAAATGTTGAATCTTTTGAAACCACCCCGCAGTATAGGGAGCGAACTTTAGCTGCTCTGCTTAGTGAACATCAACAGGGTGTATCTTCAATTTCCCAGGAAAACAACACTCAGTGGACACTACCTTTCAATCTGGAAAAGGAGAAATAATTACTTATGAGCAGAATTCGTAAAGCTGTCATTACAGCGGCGGGACGTGGAACCAGGATGTATCCTGCAACAGCAGTCATTCAGAAAGAGATGCTTCCTCTAATGGATTTGGATGGAGTTTGCAAACCTACCATACAGCTTATTATTGAAGAGGCACTTCAAAGCGGCATCGAGGAGATTTGCCTGGTGGTGAATCCTAATAACCGAGAGCAGATAGAGGGTTATTTCCAGCACCTGGCTAAAGTGAGTGAAGAGCAGGTGAAAAGTAAGCCATGGATGAAAGAGCAGGCAGAGAGGATACAGCAGATTTCAGACTGCCTCACCTATGTTGTTCAGGAGACACAGGACGGTTATGGTCATGCCGTTTATCAGGCAAAAGAGTGGGTGGGTAACGATCCATTCCTTCTGATGCTTGGAGACCATGTATACACATCCTATATGGATATTCGATGTGCCATGCAGCTTCTTGAGCTGTACGACAAAGAGGGGTGTGCGCTCTCTGCAGTTCAACAGACCCCTGCTTCCCTTATCTACCTATTTGGAACTGTGTGTGGCAAAAAAATTAATGATGTGCCCCCAGTATATGAAATAGAAAATATGATAGAAAAACCATCGCTTGAACAAGCAAACACAACGCTGAGGCAGCCAGAACTTCCTGCAGACACTTATCTATGCTTCTTTGGTCTGCATATTCTTGGCCCTTCTGTATTCCAGCATCTGCAGCACAATATTGAGAACAATATCCGTGAAAAAGGCGAATTTCAGTTCACTGCTGCCCAGGAGCAGATTCGTGCCTCGGGAGAGAGATATCTGGCAGTTGAGTTAAACGGAATTCGGCACGATACAGGAGCACCTTATGGATATGTCGAGACCCAGATAGCACTTGGAAGCAGATCAGTTTACAAAGAACGACTTGCTGAGGATATGACTCACTATCTTGAAGTAGCCAGAATGTAAACGTATCCTCTCATTGGAGAGATTCTAACAAACAAAAAACGCACAATAATTTTGAGTTTACTTAACCTTACCTAAGTGCTCTTTGACTGTGTTGCGGAGGTCTTTCATAGAGAAAGGCTTCTGCAACATTTTTATATTATTCTGATGCTGGGCATGTTTCACAATTGTGGACTCATCGGCGTTTCCTGACATGTAGATTACGGCAATACTGGGCTGTATTTTGAGAGCACGTTCCACAAGCATTGGACCGCTTAGGTTAGGCATTACAACATCCGTTAGTAACAGGTCGATTTTCTCTCCCGACTCCTGTACTTTTTTGAGTGCGACATAGCCGCATTCTGCTGTGATAACATTGTATCCCTGACTTGACAGTGCCTGATATGCGATCTCCAGAATCTCTGGTTGATCATCCACAATCAGGATTGTTGCTGGTTCAATTCTGGTTTCGAGAACAGGATTAGCCGTTTTTGGAGCAGGTTTATGATGAAGAGGTAGATATATTTCAATCTTTGTACCTCTTCCAATTTCACTATGCGCCTGAATTGTACCCTGGCACTGCTGCACCAGCCCATGACAGATTGCTAACCCCATCCCTGTGCCTTTACCGACCTCTTTTGTGGTGAAGAATGGATCAAAAGCTCTATAAACCGTATCCATACTCATGCCGACGCCCGAGTCTTCTACTGCCAGGCATACAGTATCTGCCAGGTAAGTTTCCTGTGATTGATCAGACTGTTTCATCTCAGAAAGTATGGAAGTAGTTATTTTGAGACTGCCACCTTCTGGCATAGCGTCTCTGGCATTTGTGGAAAGGTTGAGCAGTATCTGATCTATTATCGCTCTATCAGCCTTCAGAAAACAGGGTTGCTGGCATAGATTCAAATTCAGCTGAATACTTTCACCACACAAGCCCATTACAATGGGACGAATATTCTGAATTCTTTCATTTAAATCAATGAAGATATTCTCGTCTGAGCTTTTGCGGGCAAAAGTCAAAAGAGTTTTTGTTAGGTTAGAAGCAGCTTCGGCAGTAGCTTCTAATCTATCGAGATGCATCCATTTTTTATCAGGCATAATAGTCTGCAGTTCATTCCGTGTAAGCTCTGTGCAGCTCTGAATAATCTGCAGCATATTATTGAAGTCGTGAGCCATTCCTTTTGCCAGTGTACCAATGGACTCCATTTTTAATGTTTGCAGCATCTGATTTTGAAGTCTTTTCTGCTCTGTTATTTCCCAGCATAGACCCACAATACGTTTCTGCATGTCATTCTGGTCAGTAATCAGTTTTCCAATGGCTTTAAACCATCTGCCTTCTGTCTGATTAGATGAGCCTCTGAACTCAATATTCAGAGAGGTTCCTTTATCCAGACAAGCTTCAAATGCCATTTCAACATGCATGCGGTCACCAGGATGCACAATCTCGAGAGCACTTTGTTCGTTGGAAGTATCTGAAATGAATGCTAAGATGTCTGAATGACTGCCTGCTACGTCGCTTAATTCCCCTGTTTTAGGATTATATTCCCAACACACAGTACTACAGGAGTCCAGGGCACTTTGAAGCCTGTCAAAAAAGTATGAAAGCTTGAACTGCTCCTCAGTTTCTTCGGTAATCTCCTTCAGCGTTCCTACGGAACCGAATATGCTTCCATCCGGATTTAGCAGATTTACTGATCTGTCTTTTAGAACTCTTCGCCGATTGGATCTGTCTCTTATAACTATATCCAGCTCCCAGGAGTTAAATTCCCCTTTGTCCATTCTATCCGTTGCTTCTGAGACGTTCAGCCCCTCCTGCTCTCCTCTTAACAGCTGCTCCTCTGCCATAAGCAGCCAGTCTTGAGGTTTAAACGTGTGAGATGGAATACCAGTCAGATGTTCTATGCTGGCATCAATGTGGATATATTTTCGATCTTGATGCTCACAGATGTAGAAGGTGTGACCATGGGAACTTAGCAGTTTTTTGTAAGCCTCTTCATAGAGGGGTTCCGAAGAGTTGCAATCTATCTGGAAAATCCCATAATGCAGGGTTTTATGTTCGTATTCAGTTTCAGGGATATGCTTGAAAGCATACCAGATTTTTTGTAACCCACCATCCTCACGTTTCAGGCGAAAACATCCCTGTGCTGAATTTCCCGCCTCAGTATGGTGCAGATGCTTGGAGAATGCTTGTAGATCCGAAGGCTCAATTAAGGATAACAGTGCTTCCATTGTGAGAGGTGATGGTAGCTTTGAGACATTAAAAATGTTGCTAGCGGAATTAGACAGTGTTAGCTCATCAGTAACGGCACACCAGTTCCAGTAAATTTTCTCGCCAAGAAGCAGTTCCGCCTCTCTGTGAGCAGAGTTCACAGTAAACATATCGGATTGTGAGGTGGAACCTAAAGCTGTTTCAGAATTTGATTTTGGATTCAAGAAAAGGTCCTCATCATTTAGCCTTTTTAATTACAGACCGTATTTAAATGCTTTCAGAATTCACCATAATGAAATTATTAGCATAAAAGTACCCTTTACTTGAATATAATTGTTGTTTTTTCTGTTAATTCATCCAGAAAATTTTCAATCAAGAGGTTGAGCATGTCTCTCCAGTCTGCAAACTGAAACGTTCGCTGGCCAATCTGGGTTACTGGATGATCTGCCATGGTAACAGATGTACACAGGTTGCACCCTGATGAAGAGACTACATAGAATGCTGCCCTGCTGGTTTCAAAAGGAGGCTGATATCCACTTCCTCCCAGAAAAGTAAATACATAGTGCCCATGAATATCCTGTGGACCATCCAGTACTGGCATCACAATGGCACTTACCTTGAGAAGACCTGCAAGTTTTTGTACATTAGCGAATAGTGGTACAGGGAATTTGGAACCAGCCATTTTGCCCTTTTGTGTGTAGAGGGTATCTGTTGTAAAACCATTAGCGTTCATAATCTGCATTACATATTTTTGTGAAATTATCTGAAGCCCAGTTCGGGCTTTGATTCTCTTTGCAAGCCGCTTATCGGCATATTTTGAAAGCCTTTGCAGAATGGCTATCTCTGTGGTGTACTGTTTCTGTTTCACAAGTTCATCTGTTTTTGGTTTTGGCGGCGTCTTTGCATAAATTGCTGGTATCAAGGCTATAGTGGTGATTGTGTACTTATAATCAGGCGTTTCTTTTGGAGCAGCTAAAGTGGAAGCACAGAATGAAAGCAACAGTAAAATAACTCCAGCTTTGCTACGAATTTGATTGCTTGCGTTATTGAGCATGTAGTGTTTACCTCTGTTCAACTTCTGATGGGTTAATCCCCTAGATTATGTAACTGGAATTCACCCTTATATGTCTGTAAACTTTGTGTAAGGTAATCGAACTTTTGATCTGCTGCGTTACTTTCGTTCGTATTCTGTGGTAGTATCATATTACATCATGTATTTGCAAATGTAATGGTGATGCAGATTTAGAGCGATGTCAACAACTCCGTTCCAGATAGTCTGGAACTGCTCGCTCGCTTATTTTCACTAGAGGACCTATTTATGTTGCAACAACCACTTCCCATTGAGATAACAGGTTTAAATCCACAACAGACTGCAGAGCAGATCCGGGAGCTTCGAGTAGCACTCGGAAGCGATCTCCTCATTTTAGGACATCATTACCAGAGAGATGAGATTATTGAGTGGGCAGATTTTCGTGGAGACAGCCTGAAGCTTTCACAGGTGGCGGGCGAACACCCGGAAGCCA
Organism: bacterium; assembly: GCA_021805395.1. GTDB lineage: Bacteria > Armatimonadota > Chthonomonadetes > Chthonomonadales > Chthonomonadaceae > JAJZFJ01. The sequence goes on along the minus strand of JAJZFJ010000022.1, from coordinate 3,569 downwards.
GGTATATTATTTTTTGTGGTGTGCATTTTATGGCTGAAACAGCAGATATCCTCACGACACCTGAACAGGCTGTTATGCTGCCAAACCTCACTGCTGGTTGCTCCATGGCAGATATGGCAACCATACGGCAGGTGGAGTGTGCATGGGATGACCTTCAGCAAGAGGGGCTGGATGAGGGTGTTATCCCGGTTACCTATGTGAACTCTACCGCAGCAATTAAAGCCTTTGTTGGCAGGCATGGCGGTGCATGCTGCACATCGTCCAATGCCAAGCAGGTGATAGAGTGGGCTTTTAAAGAGGGCAAGAAACTGTTCTTCTTCCCTGATCAGCATTTGGGACGCAACACCAGTGCAGGCCTCGGCCTGGACCCTGCGAAGGATATGTTACTGTGGGACCCTCAACTGCCACTTGGAGGCCACAGCGTGGAAGATGTTCGCAATGCCCGAGTTCTCCTCTGGAAGGGGCACTGCTCGGTGCACGCCCGTTTTACAGTGGACCAGATTACACGTGCACGTGTGGAGCATGAAGGTGTGCAGATAGTGGTGCATCCTGAGTGTAGTCTGGACGTAGTGAAAGCAGCTGATTTGAATGGATCTACTGATTTCATTATTCGAACTCTAACGAGTGCACCGGAAGGGACAGTTTGGGGCGTTGGTACCGAAATAAATCTAGTAAGCAGGCTTGCTAAGGAGATGCCTAACAAGACTATCTTCTGCCTGGATCCTGTTGTATGTCCATGCTCCACCATGTACAGAATTCATCCTCATTATCTTTTGTGGGTGATGAAAAATCTGGTTGAGGGATACGTGGTGAACCGCATTACCGTACAAGCAGATATGGCAGCCAGTGCAAAGCTGGCACTTGATAGAATGTTGAGGTTATCTTGAAAAAATTACAAATTTTAAGCTGTATGGCACTATTTGCACTGGGTGGGTGTAATTCCGGTGATGCCAACCATTTAGGAAATGATGTGAGTAATCTGGGTAAGGATACAACAACGGCCGCATCTAATGCTACAGTGGTTGCGAAAGTCGGAAGTGTGCTATCCATGTGGCAAGGTGTGGATATGAGCGGACTGCATCTTACAGCCAACGGTGGGACTCTCACACTTGGCGGACATGTTCCAAACAGCAAGGAGAGAAAAGAGATAGTATTTGTTGCAAAGCATGTCCGCGGAGTTACAAAAGTGATTGATAAGCTTCGTATCTCTCCCTAGTTCGCAGGTGAACGGTAAATATCTCTACAGGATTTTCAATGAAAAATACCCACCGTGCAGCATTGAAGATTGTCTTTCATTATATTTTAACTACTGTTCAAATAACTCTGTTATCACTGCTGGTACTAACTTACTGCAATCCTGCACGGGCAACTGGCATAATAAAAACTGTAGCTACCGACAGGGCAGAATACTCACCAGCAGAACATGTTGTGATCACAGTTCAGCTTGATAATTCAGATAATAATTCGACAGTAACAGGTGTTCTTACGGGGCATGCGTCCTATCTGGGCAATCCCATTCAGTTTGATTTCAGGCAGAGATTTCTTCTGAAACCAGGTGCAAGCGCTATTCAAACATTTGAATGGCTTCCACCACAGCATAACTTTAGGGGTTATGGTGTTTATTTAACTGCAAAAAATTCTGAAGGAGCTACCATAGGCAGTGGTTCCACAGCGGTAGATGTCTCAAGTACCTGGTTAAAATTCCCCCGGTATGGCTATTTGACAGATTTTAGTCCAGAATCGAAGAATGCCTCCTCCCTCATAATCTCAGATTTGAACCGGTTTCATATTAACTCCCTGCAGTTTTACGATTGGCAGTTCAAACATCAGAATCCTCTTGCGGGTAGTGTTCAGCATCCAGCAAGTGAATGGCCAAATCTTGCCAGTACTGCTTCCCATCCGATAATTAACAGCAGACAGACAATTCTGAACCTCATCTATCAGGCTCACAAACATGGAATGGCAGCCATGAATTATAATCTGCTATACGGTGCATGGAAAGGCTATGAAGATGACGGAGTATCAAAAGTATGGGGGCTATTCAAAAAAACTGATTTCACTATTCAGGACTCTCTGCAGCTGCCATCCAGCTGGCAAACTGATACAATCTATCTCTTTAACCCAGCCAATAGTGCCTGGGATAACTATTTGATTGGACAGGAGCAGAGGGTGTTCGAGGCCTACCCTTTTGACGGCTGGCATGTGGACCAGGTAGGAAAACGAGGCGCAGAATACACAAGCGATGGGCAGAATGTGAATTTAAAGAACACGTTTGCACCATTTCTGGATGCTGCGAGCAGCAGGCTTAAAAAGACAATTGTATTCAACAATGTTGGAGGATACGGTCTGGCATCCTGTGCATCCAGCTCCAGTGAAGGAGCTGTTTATGTGGAGTGCTGGGAAGGTAACGGACAGAAAACCTACGCAGACTTGAAAGAGGTTGTGGATGAAGCTGAACTGAGATCTCATAACTCCAAAGCAGTAATACTGGCAGCATATATGGATTACAACTATGCGAAACAGCATCCCTCTCAACATTTCTGCCTGCCTGGGCTTCTATTGACCGACGCTGCCATTTTTGCTTGCGGAGGATCGCATATTGAGCTTGGGAACTCGGATAGTATGCTTTGCAGCGAGTACTTTCCTAATCACAGTTTATCTCTGACTTCTCAGGAGCTGAGCACAATTAGCCGTTATTACGACTTTCTAGTAGCCTATGAAAATCTGCTTCGAGGAGACCTTCGAAACAGTGCAAATGTGATTCAGTTGAAAATACCGCAGAGTGATGACGCAAGCCCTGAGACAGTTTGGACATTCGCTAAAACTGATAAGAATTATCAGATGCTGAACTTGATAAATTTGGTAGGGGAAAAGAGTAACGAGTGGAGAGATACCGATGCTGACTACCCAATGCCAACTTTCCAGCAGAATATTGCAGTGAAGTACTATTATGGATCGGGGATAATTAAGTCGATATATGTTGCATCTCCAGACACGCCAGAGGGACGCCCCCATCCGCTGCAGTATAGATGTGAAAGTGATAGGAAAGGTAAATATGTACTGTTTACCTTGCCAACGCTTTCGGTATGGGATATGGTTTATTTGAAAATGAGCAAGTAGTATTAGGCTAGAGATTGTGTATGCAACCGTACCTGATGGTATCTAATAGCTATACATAGAGTAGAAACTGGGTTTGGATTAGTAAGTGTTTGCACCTTACCATTCCATGATAATCTGCAGGATACAATATAGGCTGAATGATTAACATGCTGTATTTAATTCAATTATTAGAATTAGAAACGCTAAATCATGGATTTTTCACAAACTTGGATCCAAGCTTACGAAAAAACTGTTGACTTGAACAGGAACCTATGATAATATATCCGCATTAACTTTCTGTATAATTCTAAACTGTTCTAATCCATGAGGGAAAGTGGATTTACAAAGTGAAAGCAATACAAAAAAGTTTTAACCCCCTATTTTATTGCAATAAAATCGCTTGCAATATGCAGTATAGCTCTCACAATTGCCTCCTGCTCACCTCATAAAGTATTTTCACAACGCACTAC
>JAJZFJ010000285.1 GCA_021805395.1 bacterium | reverse complement strand
AGGTGAGCGATACGCTTGATGCATTCCTGGATGCCGAAAAGCTGCTTTCCCTCAAACTGATTGTACCTATCTGGACAATGGGGCATATAAGTTCAGAGCAGGTGAATCCCGTGCTCAAGGCCGTTGAAGCTGGCGTAGGCATGGCAGGGTGTCACGGCGGGATGTGCGACTCCTTTAGAAACTGCACAGAATGGCAGTTCCTCACAGGTGGTCAATGGGTATCTCATCCCGGTAATGATGGTGTGAACTACACTGTGCGCCTTACAGACCAGAATCACTTCATCACGCAGGGAGTGGAGGGTGAGTTTGGAGTATGTTCAGAGCAGTACTATCTGCATACCGATCCATCTAATGTGACGCTAGCTGTAACCAGGTTTCCTGTTGCAGAAGGTCCACATACCACCAATGGCACGTTTGATATGCCAGTTGTATGGACACGCATGTATGGTGCAGGAAGGGTTTTCTACTCATCGCTAGGCCATCATGCAGACATCGTAGAGCAGCCCAACCCGCTCAAACTCATGACACAGGGAATGCTGTGGGCTGCAAAAGCAGAAGACAAGCTTTAATCTATGGAAGGTGTACCTCTGGTAGGTGTTATCATGGGCTCTCAATCTGATTGGGAGACCATGAGAAACGCTACGGAACTGCTTACTCATCTGAATATTCCTTATGAGACCAGGGTGGTATCTGCTCACCGTACTCCTGATCTGCTTTTTGAGTATGCCTCCACAGCTGAATCAAGAGGAATTCAGGTGATTATTGCCGGTGCTGGTGGCGCAGCGCATCTGCCAGGTATGGCAGCCTCTAAAACCTGTCTGCCTGTGCTAGGTGTACCCATACAGAGCAAAGCACTGAACGGAATGGACTCTCTGCTGTCCATCGTGCAGATGCCAGCCGGCATCCCGGTGGGCACTCTCGCAATCGGCAGGGCTGGTGCCGTGAATGCCGCACTGCTGGCAGCATCCATCCTGGGTGTTAACTATCCGTGGATACGGGAGGCAGTGAGGGCATACCGTTCTGAACAGACAGCGAACGTGCTTAATCATCCAAACCCGGAAGATGCCCGATGACGACAATAGGCATTCTCGGTGGCGGGCAGCTGGGTAGGATGCTGGCTCTTGCTGGCATCCCTCTAGGCTTGCAGTTTCGCTTCCTCGACCCCGCCCCAAACTGCCCTGCCTCCGTTTGCGGTGTGCAGGTAGTTGGCGACTACTTTGATGAGGAGGCACTGGCCCGTTTTGTCGACGGCTGTGATGTGGTTACATACGAGTTTGAGAACGTTCCAAATCGAACAGCACTCTACCTGTCAGAGAGGGTGAAGGTTTATCCTCCTCCCATAGCACTCGAGTATATGCAGGATCGACTGCTTGAGAAGGAGTTCCTTCAGTCTCACTCGGTGCCAGTTGCAGGGTTTATGGCTGTGGACTCCTACAGCGACCTAATGGAGGCGATAAAAGCTTTAGGGCTACCTTCTGTGCTGAAAACCCGCCGGCTGGGCTACGATGGCAAAGGTCAGCGGGTACTTCGTACAGCTGCAGACGCTGAGGCAGCCTGGCAGGAGCTGGGAGATTCCCCGCTCATTCTGGAAGCCTTTATCGATTTTCAGAGGGAGCTGTCGCTTCTGTCTGTTAGGAGCATAAACGGTGAGACATGCTTCTACCCGCTAGTGCAGAACAGACACCACGAAGGTATTTTGCGTGAGTCGGTAGCACCTGCACCAAATCTGGATCATGCACTACAGATACTGGCTGAAAAAAGTGCGGCACAGCTGCTGAATGCTCTTGATTACGTCGGCGTAATGGCCATTGAGATGTTTGAAATCGATGGCTGCCTTGTTGCCAACGAGATGGCCCCACGGGTTCATAACTCGGGTCACTGGACCATTGAGGGCGCGGTGTGCAGCCAGTTCGAGAATCACGTGCGTGCGGTAGCTGGCTTGCCGCTTGGCAGCACAGCGTGCACAGGCACGGCAGTTATGGAGAACATTATCGGTAAGCTGCCGGACATGGAGGCTGTGCTTCGCGAGCCAGGCGCGCACCTGCACCTCTATGGCAAAGAGCCTCGGGCGGGCAGGAAGCTAGGGCATATCACACGGGTTAAGTAATCGGGGGTGTAGTGCATCTCTTCACTCATATAACGCCTGTGAGAGGCATCGGGTTTGAGTGTGTAAAGGATGTTGGTCATGCAGTAGAGAATTATAAGCATATCACTGAGGCATAAGTTTATCAGTTTGAGTGGCGGGTGGAAATTTCGCGATACCCTGTCCTTATATAAGCGCACCAATTGAATTCTCTTTCCTAACTTTATATCTTGGCTTCAAGGCTTTTTAGGACAGTTTGCACATCCATAATAACAATGTGACTCTTAAACGCAGTTCAAATGTTATTTCACTTAAAGTTGTGTGTTTTTGATAGGAAAGGATTGACATGACTGCAACGAATTTCAATACAGAAAATCGTACCTATCGCCAGTTACTTGGTAATGGTCTTGTCTATAGCATTCCCCGTTTTCAACGTGACTATTCCTGGGGTGATGAAGAGTGGGACGATCTATGGTTGGATATACTTGGTACGCTTAATGATGGAGGCGAACCAGCGCATTACCTTGGTTACCTTGTTTTACAGACTTCCGATAATCGTAATTTTGCAGTTATAGATGGGCAACAACGTCTTACCACAATGAGCCTGATAGTCCTTGGGGCGATACGCCTTCTGCAAAAATATGTGGCGTCTGATGAAAAAGCTCCTGAGAACCAAAAACGTTTGGACCAGCTACGTGCTACATACATTGGTTATCTCGACCCTGTTACGCTAATTACCCGTAACAAACTGACGCTGAACCGAAATGACAATCCATATTACCAGCGATACATGGTTCCTCTCACCGAACAACTGCCTCAGCGCGGTTTTCCTGCATCTACCCATACAATGCGCAAAGGCTTTGAGTGGTTCGAATGGCAACTGCTGGAATATACAAAAAATGAACCTGACCCGGGTATGGCTCTGGCACAGTTTGTGGAGACAATCAGTGACAGGCTTTTCTTTACTGTGATCACAGTCGCTGATGAGCTGAATGCCTATAAAGTGTTTGAAACCCTAAATGCTCGTGGGGTTCGCCTCTCTTCTACAGACCTGCTCAAAAACTATCTCTTCTCTGTTTTGTCGCGGGAGAAAGAAGATTCAGTAGAGCTCGATGAACTGGAAGAAAGATGGATTTCTGTTGTGGAGAGACTAGGCAGCGAAGACTTTCCCAACTTTTTGCGAATGCACTGGAATAGCAGGCATAGTTTTGCGCGGCATGCTGAACTCTTCAAAGTGATACGGAAGCATGTTCAAAACAGAGAACAGGTGTTTGCTTTATTGCGCGAGATGGATTCAGATATAGACACATATCTGGCTCTCACTCAGCCAGAAGGTTCTGAATGGTCCCGTGAATGTAAACAGGATGCTCAGTATCTCAGGATGTTTTCGGTGCGACAGCCATATCCAATGTTGATGGCAGCAAAGCGTGTCTTAAATGAAGGCGATTTTGGAAAGCTTCTGCGATCAATAGTCGTCATCTCGTTTCGCTACAATGTCATCGGAGCGCTAAACCCTAATGACCAGGAAATTGTTTATAACAGTACGGCTAACAAGCTGCATAATGGTGAAGTGAAGACAATAAGCGATGTATTGAACGAACTCAGGACGATATATCCGAGCGACACCGCTTTCACCGCAGATTTTACCGATAAGAGCATCAAAACCACCCACGGGCGAAATTCTAAAATAGTCTGTTATATTCTTACTCAGCTGGAAAAACAGGATAGCGGCACGGATTTGAATATCGAATCAGGCTATACTGTGGAGCATATATTGCCTCAAAATCCTGAAAATGGGTGGGAAGCTTTTTCAGATCGGGATATGGAATTTTATAACTACAGGATTGGCAACATGGTTCTTTTAGAAGGCAGCAAGAATAAAGAGATTGGAAACTTGCCTTTCTCAGAAAAACGCATTGTGCTCTTAACAAGCAGCATTCCGCTGACCAAACAGGTCGCTGAAAAATATGATGTATGGACGCCAGAGAGTATCGCTTCCTGGCAATCGAAACTGGCCAGATTAGCTACTACAGTGTGGAAAATAGATCAGCTCTCCTAACATTGTTTTGCGGCATGAGACTAGAGAATGATTAGGTTTCCTCAAAATCAGTATGGGTGCAGATGCGGTTATATATATTCACTATATATACCGCTCATTCTGTTAGCCTGTGTCAAATTTCAGAGAAAGCTGTCTCTGATAACTGTTAGAGGCATAAACGGTGAGACATGCGATAGCCGGTCTGCCTCTTGGCAGCACAACGTGCATGGGCAGCTCGGCAATAGAGAACATCATCGGTAAGCAGCCAGACGTGGAGGCTCTGCTTCGAGAGCCAGGCGCGCACCTGCAGATGTACGGCAAGGAGCCTCGTCCAGGCAGGAAGCTGGGGCACGTTACTCGTGTGCAGTTGCCGGATGGGGTGGTATGGCCGGGATTTAAGTACGCTGCGTTGTACTGCGAATGCGGTGAGCATTTCGATGATTTTATTCCATGTTTTTGGTAAGAATATCAGGATAGGTGAGTTGGTTGAAGGAAAGCTAGTGTTATGATTTCTATATTATATATATATTATACGACACATGGTTTTCCTTCAAACGTCCACCTGAATGGCTGAGTATCGGAATGTGTCAAGCAAAATGAGACGTTTGGTATCTTTTATTAATTAGATTTCAGTCTATGTTATCTGTTACTATGCCTAGGCCATCCATAGCATATAACAGCCTATGTCAATGTCCTCCTTTCAT
>JAJZFJ010000051.1 GCA_021805395.1 bacterium | reverse complement strand
GGTGTGCGCTTTGACTAATTTGTTCAGATGTGCGCGAACATCATCTGAAATGGATAAATTTTTAGGTTTTCGTGGCATACGCAAGTATACCTTAAAACCCAGAAATATAGCAATCTATTTGAGGGACTTTACACTAGAGCCAATGCAAGAGACAAATATGGTTTAACCATTGACGACAAACTTCGTATTCTCCAGCGAATCGATGACTGTCCTAGAGGAAATATAGAAGCTCTCAGACAGGAGTTAAACCTCACTGCAGATGCAGTTCATCGTATTCGCACAGATAGGATTGAGGGGAAACTGGTAACTTCTAATCCAGAACTAGTTGAGGATGCAGCAAGAAGAGAGACCATTGCACTTCGCAAGGAAGTGAAACGTCTTTCCAGGCTAGTCGAATTCATTAAAAATGAGAGGAGTATTGACCAGATAATTGGACATATAAACAAGTCTATTAAGAAGATCGAATAACATTATGCCCACATCTCTAATGAAATGTGTTTTGCATTAAGCTATCAAATTGCCTCCGGGTGCAAACACTTAGAACTTAAATTTCTTAAATTAAAGGGCAGATAATTTCTGATTGAATGCAGCATTACATTCGATCCAAGTCAGGCAGCTTTCGATACATCTGCACATGATTGCTTCTCTAGAAGTTTATCGAACTGAGAAGCAGGCAATGGCTTGTTGAAAATATATCCCTGTATCTCGTCACATCCATTTTGCTCCAGGAAGGAAATCTGATCTGGACGCTCCACTCCTTCAGCTACCACTTTCATATCCAGATTGTGAGCCATGTTTATCATAAACTTTACCAGATCGGATTCCTTGGGATCTTCTGGCACATGCTGCATAAATGTCCTGTCTATTTTCAATTTATCCATAGGCAGTTTGTTAAGATAGCTAAGAGATGAATATCCTGTTCCAAAATCATCAAGAGCCAGACTAATCCCAATCTTTCTTAGCTTATTAAGCAGCTCCAGAACGATATCCAGGTGATCCATGGCGACACTTTCAGTGATCTCAAGCTCCAGCCATGAAGGATTCATGCCCGTATCCTCAAGAATTTTGGTGATCTGCGTGATGAGATCAGGCTGCTGAAGCTGAATGAGTGACAGATTCACTGAGACATGAATATCTTTGTAACCAGAATCGTGCCACTTTCGCGTCTGCGCACATGCTGTTTTAAGAACCCATAGCCCAAGAGGAATAATCATACCTGTCTCTTCTGCTGCCAGAATGAAAATTCCTGGCTGCAACAGACCCTGAGTAGGATGCTGCCATCTCACGAGTGCTTCCATGCCTATCAGTTTGGAAGTGAACGGGTGGTGCTTCGGCTGGTAATACACCACAAACTCTTCATTTTCTACAGCACGCCTCAGTTCGGTATGCAATGTTAACTGCTGTTTTGCAAGCTCCTGCATCTCCTTGCTGAAAACCACATAGCAGTTTCTACCCATCTGCTTTGCGCGGTACATTGCTGCATCTGCACTGGTCATCAGACTGCTCCCATCCATGCCCCCCATGGGATAGGTAGATGCGCCAATACTAAATGAAGCAAATATCTCCTGTTCTGCCAGCGTAAACGGCTGTTTCATTATCTCCAATATCTGTTCAGCTCGTGTTGAGATCATGTGAGACTGATCTATCTCACTCAGTATCATCACAAACTCATCACCACCAAAACGGGCAACGGTATCCCCCGGATGCGCACACTGCTTTAGACGGCTCCCGACCTGCTGAAGTAGTAGATCTCCAATCTTATGGCCCATACTATCGTTGATCAGTTTAAAATGATCGAGATCAAGAAAAAGCAGACCCATTTCCCGGTGATAGTGGCTTGCACGCGAGATTGCCATCTCCAGCCGATCAAGAAATAGCCTTCGGTTTGGTAAATCTGTCAGTGCATCACGGTAAGCGAGATCCTTAATTTTACTTTCCTGCAATTTCCTCTGGGTAATATCTCGAAGTATGCATGTGTATAACTCCTCATCATCCAGCTGAAGGGGTGTAATTAACAGCTCAACAGGAAACTGAATGCCATCCTTCCGGATTGCCACTTTTTCCTCTCTATCTCTACTCGGCATCCCGGTTGCAAAGAGCGACAGATTAAGAAACGGAACCAGTTCATCCAGCTTCATGGATTGAACCTCATTAAGACTGTAGCCAAATAAGTTGAGGCATGCCGGATTCATTGTAAGCACATATCCCTGAGAATCCACAGTTGCTATGCCATCAGCTGCATACTCGAGAATTGCAGTAACACGTTTTTCACTGATACTGCATAGCCGTTTTTGCACTTCCAGCTTACCATTCTGGTAGCCAATGAGTGTGAAAGTCATCCCCAAGATAACAGGTGCCAGGGAGATAATCCATTGCAATGGATTAGAGGAATAGAGATACAGCAGTGCAGATAATGTGAACGACTGGTGATGAATTGTGGCATCCAGTAGAAGTGCTGCAACCGGGAAACAGGTTCCAATGACGGTGCCTAGAATACAGAATTTTAGACATATTCGTTTCTGTAACGAATATTCGGCAGAACTCCACTCACTACCCCTATGAACTTCAGTAAGGGGTTGAGTTAAAAATCTATAAGATTTTTGGTCGTGTTTTCTCACTATCATAAGCAGATTCTTCCATATTTCAAGGTCGATTCTGTCTTACATTGATGCTAGTATGGAGTATTGGAAGAATGGGAGAAATGAGTTTAGTGTAATGTGTGAGGATGGAAATGTGTAAGGGCAGGCATACATGCTGCATGCCTGCCCCGGGAAGTAGCTAGTGCTTATAGGCACTGGCAGTGGTTGCTGGTACTGGTACCCCTGCTTTAGCTAGCGCAAGCTCAAGCCGGTTATCTGATGCCCCGCCATATCCCACAAGTGATGTAATCACTTTGCCATCGGGTGCGATGAGATAGGTTGTTGGGATGCCCTGCACATTGTACAGTTTCCCTGCAATGGAATTGGGGCCTCTTCCTGCTGGATCGTATGCTACAGGAAAAGTGAAGACACCTTTCTTAGCAACTACCCATGCATCGAATGCTGGTTTGTTGTCAAACACGCAAACTCCCAAAACCGCAACCTTGCCTGATGATTTTAGTGCATTGTAAATATGCTCCAGATGAGGCATAGATTCCTGGCAGGGTCCACACCATGTTGCCCAAAAATCGAGTATCACGGTTTTTCCCTTCAAATCTGCCAGTTGAATAGACTTGCCGTCTGGAAGGATGGCAGTAAAGTTTGGTGCCATCACACCAGCAGCTAATAGTGGCTTGGGAGGTGGTGGACCAGCGAGCAGTGGCAGGTTAGATGGAGTGAGTACAACCTTCGAGCCATCTACCGATGCAGTGCCAACATACTCTTTGCCATCAAATTTGAATGGGGTTGAGAGTGTACCAACTTCCTGATAAGTAGAAGGTTTAGCTGGATTTCCTACCCACAACTCAACAGGTGGAACCTGTACACTGCTAACAGGATGACCGCTGGAATCCAGTTTCTGCATAGGTAGTTTGTAAATCCCGGTACATGCATCCTCAACCAGTAAAGCACCCTCCGTGTTGCCATTCATTTCAAAAGTGCCTGTTCTTGCAGTTTGAGTGTACATCATTAGCCTAGGAGTGGGACCTGTAAACACGTACAATGCCAGTTTGTATGGGGTGGTTTCTGGAGTGCCATTAATTTTGTAAGATGCGTTCAATGTGACTTTGAGAGTACCATAGTCCACCGGCACACCATTACGAAGATAAGGTTTCCACGAGTTGTAATGGTAGGCAGCTAGGTCTCCATTGTGGTCCTTGTCCACATAAAGGGTAGGAACATTACCACCCATATCCAGAGCAAATGTTGTCTCAGACTGATCTCCATTGCCCAGCTTGAACTCTCCATAGTACGCTTTGCCTGAGAAGGCAGGGAGTTCCTTGATACCAGCAGGTTTGGTGGTAGAAATTGGCAGTGGAACAGGCATATAGAAGTTCCTGCCATAGGCATTACCACTCTTGTCTGTGTGCAGAACAGTGGTACTGACTGTGGGAAGTTTGATAACGATAGGTTTAGCCGTTGCTACCTGGGTTGTTAGTCCAAAGGCTAAAACCGAAAGAGGGATTAAATTTTTCAACATGCAGCCTCCTATGTAAAATACAGTGCTCTCTCTTTTGGATGTGGCACCTGGTTTGAAGTGTCTGAAGCGTTGTGATTACGCATATATCTTCAGAAGTATACCTTCCTCACGGTATATTTCCATTGGGGTTAATTCTGAACATCCTCCCAGGAAAAGAGGATATTTGACCCACCACAATGAGAAGTGCAAGTCTCATAAGCTCCTTAAACTGGTCACCTATCTCTTTAAACAAGATTCAATGCTAATCTAATTCCGAAAACGTTAATTTTAGAGTACACTTTTGCAAAAGAGATATATGGGGGAAAGGGATGCAATATGACAAACGAAGCACAGTCGTTTATATCTGAGACAACAACCAAATCTTCTGCAGAGCTCATTGAAGCTTACATGAAGCTTCCTGAAGACAAACAGATCTGGAAACCTGCAGACACAGCCAGAACAGCAAAAAACCAGTTCTCGGAATGCTGTCTTATCAACTCCTATATTGCAGACTTAATTGTGACTCAGAAATTCCCCGATGACTTATTTGCCAAGTATCCTGATGAGTTAGCCAGAGTTGAAAATCTGGACAACGAATCACTCATAGCTATGTTAAAAGAGAGTGCTAATGAAGTGAATGTATCCATTCAAAAAGTTGAGAGTGAAGCACTTAACCAGGAGATAGACTTACCATGGGGAACCATGAAGCTGTCTGCCATCATGGCATACCCATCTTGGAATATGGCATATCACCTGGGTCAAATAAACTACATTGCCTCCATTGTTGCAAGTCCAGAATAGATCCAAATAACGCAACATATCCACATTTATTTCACCTAGAGTCCAATTCAAAGATTCATGACATAAATTTATTGTCACTACAATTCAACACTTATTGCCTCACCGTTAGCTAACATACATAGATGTTATTGTTAGATTCATATTTTTGATCTAACATAATTATTCATAGATGCGCTATTTATAATATTTCTCTTGAAATTGTCCTGCCTTATCGCCATGGTTCGCAGATAATCACAACTACAGGGTACAATATCCTCCGATATGGAGAATGACAGATGAGAGTTGTTATATTGGCAGGCGGTATGGGAACACGCCTCGCTGAGGAGACAGAAGTTCGCCCAAAACCGATGGTTGAAATCGGTGATAGACCTATTTTGTGGCACATTATGAAGCATTATGGCTACTATGGACATAATGAATTTTTTGTGGCTCTGGGCTATAGGGGCGAAGTAATCAAAAGATATTTTATGGATTTCTTTACATTGCAGGGCAATTTCACTATCGATATCCAGCAGAGAGAAGTTGTAAGGCATGCTTTTGAACATGAGGATTGGAAGATACATCTTGTTGATACAGGTTTGAATACTATGACTGGAGGACGAGTTAAACGACTTCAAACCCAGTTATCTGGTGAGCCATTCCTGCTAACTTATGGGGATGGAGTATCCAATGTGAATCTTGATCATCTCCTTAAGTTTCACCGTTCCCATGGCAAATTATGTACTATCACAGCTGTTCGTCCACCATCTCGATTTGGCGGTCTCTTATTTAATGGACCTCTTGTTTCAGAGTTTTCGGAGAAACCTCAAGCTGGCGAAGGCTGGATAAACGGCGGTTTTATGGTTATGGAACCTGCTGTGTTTGAATACTTCAGTGGCGACAGTTGTATAATGGAGAAAGAGGTTCTGGAAACACTTGCAGCTGAAGGCAATCTGGCTGCATACCAGCATGAAGGTTTCTGGCAATGTATGGATACAATTAGGGATAAGCGCTTGCTGGAAAGCCTCTGGGCAGGTGGCAATGCAGCATGGAAGGTATGGAATGAATAGTTTCTGGCAAGACCGACCTGTGCTAATTACAGGCGGAACAGGGCTTGTGGGTGGATGGCTGGTGAAGAGGCTGCTGAGTGCAGGAGCGGATGTAGTTTGCCTTGTGAGGGACCATATACCACAATGTGAGCTGGTTAAATCTGGCGACATTAATCGAATTAAAGCAGTTACGGGTGATGTCTGCGATCAAACATTGCTGGAACGGGCAATGGGTGAATTCGAAATTGATACTGTAATCCATTTAGCTGCACAAACCATCGTTGGAATTGCAAATCGAAATCCCGTTTCCACATTTGAAACCAACATACAGGGCACCTGGGCACTCCTGGAAGCCTGCAGACGAAGCCCCAGAGTGAAGCAGATAGTGGTTGCCTCTTCTGACAAAGCTTACGGTGATCAGGAGATTTTGCCCTACAGCGAGGACTGTCCTCTTCAAGGCAGACATCCCTATGATGTTTCCAAATCCTGTGCCGATCTAATCTCTCACACCTACGCACACACGTTCGACCTTCCCTTAGCCATCACAAGATGTGGTAACTTCTATGGTGGTGGCGACCTCAACTGGAATCGAATAGTCCCAGGTACCATTCGCTCAATTATTCGCGGAGAAAGACCGGTCATACGGTCTGATGGCAAGTTTGTGAGGGACTATTTCTATGTTGAGGATGGAGCTGCAGCCTATATGCTGCTTGCTGAAAAACTGGCAGCCAATCCACAACTTCGTGGTGAGGCTTTCAACTTCTCCAATGAAATTCAGATGACAGTTCTCGATCTCGTGACGATGCTTACATCGAAACTTGGTTCAGACCTCATCCCTGAGGTTCGCGGAGAGGCTAGTAACGAAATAATACATCAATATCTAAGTGCAAAAAAAGCAAGAACCATGCTTCAATGGGAACCTCTTTTTACACTGGAACAGGGGATTGAGCGTACAATCTCCTGGTACCGCAATTTCCTCCTCTCATAAGATCTCATGATTGAACATGCTATTTTTGATTATGACTAGCTTGTTATATGATAATCATAGCGGCGCTTAAATACACTGCTGTTATATGTGAGACCATTTTCAATATTTATTGAGTATAAGATTGTTTAGGTGTTAATCTTTCGGATATCAGATATATAAACATACCGAAGTTGCTAAAATTAATTAATACTGCTATTTATGATCTCAATGCTCTCACTAGATGCAGGAGAAATGGACGATTATGACACGCGTGTTTGTGACTGGTGCTACCGGAGCAGTGGGAGCAAAAGTAGTAGATAATCTTCTTTCCAGAGGTGATGAACCTGGAATTTTAATTAGGAAGAATTCAAATCTTTGGAGGATACAAAATCTGGTAACAGATCTTCAACATATAACAGGAGAGCTAGCATATCCTGAAAGTTACAGAGATGCACTGATATCATTCAAACCAGAGGCTGTAATTCATCTTGCATGGGATGGAGTACTCGGCAAAAATCGTAATGATTTGCAGCAGGTGAATAGCAACCTCCCGGGAACTCTTGGACTTATGGATGAAGCATACAATGCAGGTGCACATTTCTTTATAGGTGTTGGATCTCAAGCTGAGTATGGAGCATTGCAACAGATCATTTCTGAAGAAATGCCAACTACACCTACCACTTTATATGGAGCCAGTAAACTTGCTGGCTATACATTGTGCAATACTTATGCGACATTACATGGGATGCGATTCGCATGGATGAGACTTTTTTCTTCTTACGGTCCTCAAGACAGCCCCGAATGGATGATACCGTATCTCATTCTCGCTCTTCTCCGCGGTGAAAAACCTTCTCTTACAGCTTGCGAACAAAAGTGGGACTACCTTTTTCAGGCAGATGCTGCAGAAGCCATTGCGACCGTCCTGCATCATCCATCAGCTTCTGGAATATTCAACCTCGGATCAGGATTTGCAGCTCCATTACGCGAAACGGTGGAGTATATTAGAGATTGTATCAATCCGGAACTTCCAATAGGCTGGGGAGAAATCCCCTATCGGCCAGACCAGGTAATGCATCTACAGGCAAATATCTCTAGGCTCAATGCAGTTGGATGGAATCCCGCCACCTCCTTACAAGAGGGGCTATCTAAAACCGTGGAGTGGTATCGTGATAACAGACAGCGTTACAACTCATAATCTGGCAAGAACTCTCAGGGAACATGCACTAAGAATGGTGCATGCAGTGAATGCATCGCATATTGGCACATGTTTAAGCATGGCTGATATTATTGCTGTTCTATACTCCGGCGTACTTCATCTCAACCCAGCTGACCCAACCTTGCCAGACCGAGATCGACTAATCCTGTCAAAAGGTCATGGTGCTGCCATCTTGTACGCAGCACTAGCTGAAACTGGATTCTTTCCTGTAGATGAACTCAATACTTATTGCAGGGAAAATTCCCGTCTCATGGGACACATCAGCCACCATGTACCCGGAGTTGAGGTCTCTACCGGCTCATTGGGACACGGTCTCTCTTTTGGAACCGGTATGGCTTTAGCTTGCAAGAGAGATAATAGTAACTGGCGGGTATTTGTGATACTGAGTGATGGAGAGCTTGATGAGGGATCCAATTGGGAACCCATTTTATTTGCACCGCATCACCAGCTGGATAATCTGGTTGCTATCGTGGATTACAATAAAATCCAGAGCTTTGGAACTGTGGAAGAGGTGCTGTCTCTTGAACCCCTTAGAGCGAAATGGGAAGCATTCGGCTGGGAGGTGAGAGAAGTTGATGGTCATGATCATGCTGCGCTGACTGAAAGCCTCTCCTCCATACCTTTCAAAACAGGAAAGCCATCTGTACTTATTGCGCACACTGTAAAAGGAAAAGGCGTTTCATACATGGAGAACAGCCTTGCCTGGCACTATAGGTCACCAAATGATGAACTGTTAACTCAAGCGCTGGATGAGTTGGGATGTGGTGAATGAGAACGCGATTTATTGAAACGCTCTGCAGATTGGCTGCCCAGGATGAACGGATCTGGCTGGTATGTGGCGATCTTGGTTATTCGGTTCTCGAGGTATTTCGAGACAGATTCCCAAACAGATACCTGAATGCTGGCGTAGCTGAACAGAATATGACCACTATGGCTGCGGGTTTAGCACATTCTGGTAAAATTGTATATACATATTCCATTGCAAACTTCCCCGTAATGCGGTGTTTGGAACAGATACGAAATGACGTCTGTTACCATAACCTCCCAGTTAAAGTTGTGGCAGTGGGAGGAGGACTTGCATATGGCACACAGGGTTACTCACACCATGGAGTAGAAGATTTAGCGGTTACCCGCGTTCTTCCCAATATGACAGTATTTGCTCCTGGAGACCCCTGGGAGGCAGAGTGTGTAACTGAGGCAGCTGCAAACATTCCTGGACCATGCTATATCCGATTGGGCAAAGCAGGGGAACCGAATGTACATAATTGTCGGCCCAACTTTGAGATTGGTAAGATATTAACAGTAAAGAACGGCACAGACATCACGCTTCTCTCAACAGGAGGTATGTTAGTCACCGCCTTAACATGTGCTTCATTACTCGAAGATAAAGGAATATCAGCGCAGGTATTATCAAGTCCATCTCTGCAACCATTTGATATAGATTCAATGCACAATATAGGGATGAGTACTAAACATATTGCAACGCTTGAAGAGCATGCTGAGGGAGGTTTAGCTACAATAGTCGCTGAACAAATTGCTTTTGAAAATCTGGATATTAAATTAATTCCCTTTAGACTGCAAAGAAATCCTACAACCGTAGCAGGAAGTCAGGAGCATCTTAGATCACTCCATTCACTTTCACCAGAACGTATTGTTAGCCGTATCTATAAATGGTTTCCGGAATGAATCTGATTAAAAAAGGGAATCGCGTTCTACAACAATTTGGAATAGATCCAGCAGTAAGGAATACATTATTGGGAAGAGGATGGTTCGCACTCTCAGGAATGCTATCTCTTACGCTGCTAACACATTTTCTTACTCGTACTGAACAGGGCTACTATTTCACATTCAGCAGTATAATAGCCCTTCAGGTGTTTTTTGAGCTAGGGTTATCATCGGTTATTCTTCAGTTCTCCAGTCATGAAAGAGCACATCTATATCTCGATAATGAGGGAAAATTACAAGGAGATCCTATTCACAAATCAAGACTAGCCTCCTTACTACGTGACAGTTTGAAATGGTACCTGGTGTGCGCGACTTTACTGATAATTACTCTTATTCCAGGTGGATACTGGTTCTTTCTAACACATACTGCGTCCTCAGCTTCTGTAGTTTGGAAACTTCCATGGTGCTGGATTGTAGTAATGACTGCTGGATGGCTAGCAATAACCCCTCTCTTAGCCCTGATAGAAGGTTGTGGTTTTGTGAAAGAAGTAGCAGGGTTACAGCTGTCTTACTCTTTATACGGATCACTTCTTTTTTGGCTTGCCTTAATTGCAAATTGGAAGCTCTACACAGCACCAATCACAAATACCGTGAGTTTGCTATATGGCCTATTTTGGCTTATAAAGAAATATAAACCATTGATAATTGATCTGTTAACAACACCAATTATTCAAAACAATGGTGTCATTCACTGGAAAAAAGAAGTATGGCCATTTCAATGGAAGATAGCTTTAAGCTGGGGTAGTGGATATTTTGTGTTCAGTACTTTTACTCCCATTCTTTTTGCTCAGCGAGGTGCCATTTCGGCTGGCAGGATGGGATCAAGTCTTACAGTGATGTCTGCTGTCTCTGCCATCTCTCTTGCTTGGGTATCAACAAAAGCTGCCCCCTTTGGAAATCTAGTGGCGCTTAAAAAGTGGAAGGAACTAGACAGGATATTTTTTCCCTG
Organism: bacterium; assembly: GCA_021805395.1. Lineage (GTDB taxonomy): Bacteria > Armatimonadota > Chthonomonadetes > Chthonomonadales > Chthonomonadaceae > JAJZFJ01. The sequence goes on along the minus strand of JAJZFJ010000051.1, from coordinate 8,921 downwards.
CCTTCTACAATCCACACTCGTGTTAGCAGGACTCTGTTGTGCAGTCTACAGTGGTGTAATTCTTTTGCACTTATATCATTTGCCGTTAGCTTCTAGAATTCTTCCGTTGGCCCCTCTGGCATTTCTTTTATTAACAACCCTTATAAATCAGCCCTTATTTGCAGCAGCTGTGTATTTGCGTGCCCACAAACAGGAACCATTTCTATGGATCTCACTTGTTAATGGCATATGTGTTACGGTAAGCACTTTCATATTCGCTCATATTTATGGTTCCCTGGGTGTCATGATAGGTTACTTCATAATAAATTCGATTTGCACATTATACGGTCTCAAACTTTTCACGAAACTTAGATCAAAATGGCATACAGATCCAAATCCTCAAAATATAGATTCCATTGCAATAAATAATCATCAGGAAGCAATCAATGGCTGATCAAAATCCTATATTATCTGTCTGTATTCCCACCTTCAATCGGGCAAAAATGCTTGAGGAAGCGCTAAATGCAGTCATTGTTCAAATTGTGGATAATTCACTAGAGTTGATGGTAGAAATTAATATTAGTGACAATGCGTCTTCGGATAATACGCAAGAAATCGTGAACGCTGTCCAAAATATCCATCCTCAATTAAAAATATACACCCATAAACAAAGAGAAAATATTGGTCCAGATGGTAATATATACTCCTCATTAAAAATGGCTCACGGAACCTGGGCATGGATTCTTTCAGATGATGATATTATTATTCCCGGCACCCTGATTAAACTCATTAATCTGTTGAAAGAAAGTGCCGAGAATACTGTAATATGCGTAAATGCCAGAAGTTTTAATCAGTCTCCACTGGAAATTACACCCTTATTTCTTCAAAACAATGATGGAGTTATTGATAGTCCTGATGGAGTTATGCTCCATCTGAATTCGATGATCACATTTTTATCCATTATGGTAATACCCGTATGCAGTTATATATCCAATGATTATTCTGCGTATGTAGGAACTTTCTTATTGCAATCGTACATTTTTATTGATGCAATATCAGCAACAGGCGGTATGCGCACTATTTCTGAACCTTTTCTGGCAGTACGCGCAAACAATTCGGGTGGATATGACTTTTATAAGATATTTGGAACCGAGTATGCGAATATTTTAAAATATGCGGCACTCCATGGATACTCTCAGCAAATAGTGCAAAATGTGATGAGAATACATCTTCGCAAATTCATATTTCCTTTCACATGCAGTTTTAAAGTTCGCGGCTCATTAGGCAAATTAAAGCCCGACTTTGGTGATGGTCGAAGACGTTTAATGGAGCTTTATAGAAATGATCCCTTCTTCTGGCTGGTTATGCTGCCTCTGCTTTTGACTCCCTCCTCTCTTTTAATGCCGATAGCTGCACTGAAAAGAAAGCTATCCAAGAGTGGATCCCGGACTTAAGAACATGAGTGAATTCAAAAAGACTATATTTCGACTGGCAAGCCGATTATCGCTGGTACGTATGCGATTTTGGACAATGGTCTACCGTCCCTTTCTTGGATCTTGTGGCAATCGCGCTAGACTTGCTAAAGTGCAGCAGATGACCAATCCTCATCGAATTCATCTGGCAGATAGGGTTGTGATCTATCCTGGGGCACGGCTGGATGTAATAGGACCTCCAATTCAGCAGCAGTATGGGATGATCACCATTGGAAGTGGAACATCAATTGAACCTCAGGCACATATTGCTGCCGCAGCGGAGATGAAGGTTGGCCGTAATGTAGTAATTGCCAGCCATGTGTACATTACCGATCATGATCATGGATTTAGTAACATTGAAAGTTCTGCGCTGGATCAGCCTCTTACGGTTAAGAATGTTACAATAGAGGATGGTGTATGGCTGGGAGAACACAGCATTGTTTTGAAAGGTGTTACTATAGGGCATCATTCAATTATTGGAGCTAACAGCGTTGTTACACATAATCTGCCTCCATTTTCCATCGCAGCTGGCTCCCCTGCCCGAGTCATCAGAAGCTGGAATCCAGAGTGAGGATGCTGCTATCACACTTTTATCATTCGAGAGTAATACATTGCTAACTGCGTTCGGAAAAGAGTTCATAAAACTGTAGATGGAAATAAATATAAACAACTCTAACCCTATTCTGGGCATTTGTATCCCAACTTACAAGCGGCCGAATCAGCTTAAGTTAGCCGTTAAGTCAATCATTCATGCAGCAAAAGATCACAATATCTCCATCATTTTAGCGGATGATTCAACTGACGACACAAATTGCGAAGTTATCACTGAACTAATGGGGGATTACAAGTTTATTGAATGGCACAGAAACGGTGTAAACCTCGGCATAGATGGTAACATTCTGAATGCAGTAAACCTGTGTAAATGCAAGTACGCATGGCTTTTGGGAGAGGATGACAGAATTATACCCGGTGCTATTTCCCGAATGTTAAAGAAGATTTCAGAAGCTTCATCGCCACCAGCTTTTATCTGCAGTAACTACTCCTATGTAGATGAGGATTTCACCATGATTATTCGTGAAAGCCTTCTGCAGATTCAATCAGACTGTGCATTGGAAGCAGAACAGTTTATACAAACAGAGGCATGGGCAATTGGATTTATAGGTGCATGTGTTATCAATAAGTCAGTATGGGAGACAGTGGACCAAACTCGATACATTGGAACCTACTTTGCGCATGTAGGTACAATTTTGGAATCCATTAAACACCACAAGGTACTTCTTCTATCTGAACCATCCGTATATAACCGGGTTGGTGGCGCAAGTGTTTTTACATGGAGTGGAGACACTTACGGGGTATATAAAGGATGGGATTCTATGATGGCACTACTGAAAAATACATATCCTGATCAGATTTGTACTGCTGGCGCGGAATCCTTCAGAACTCAAACAGGTTATGGCACTCTCAGGTTTCTCTCAGCACGCAGGGCAGATGATATATACAACATGAAAGTGTTCCGTAAAGATGTGCTTGTAAACAGCAAACTCTCTACACGGTATAAAATGTTTGCACTGTTCATAGCTATATTGCCACAGTACGTGTTACAGATGGCTAGAAAAAACCTGAATCGCCAAAGAAAACAACGAGGACGTGCTATTGTCGACCCAGGCCTGTAAGGAAAACTAGACGTTTTGTTCTTTCATAACTCATTCAACTACGTTCGTGCTCGTCATCTTCATCTTATCTCCATTGAGATGCTAGCCATTATTCTGGCTGTATGGTTTTGCTGGAGATTAAAAAAAGAGAAGCGTCTTACCCTTGAAATTGCCTATTTCATAGCCTTGCCATTTTCAGATGTTCCTTTTCGATTTGCTTCAGTACAGCCAGTAGAATTTATCTCATTTCTTGTAGTTCTGTTTAACTATAAACAGATTAAGCCTATTTGGCTTCTTGTTCTTGGTGGGCTGTTTGTTTTCTTCTCTGTGCTAGGTTTCACCACACATACTGGAGGAGATGTCTACTCTCTACTCTACTCATTCCGATTTGTGCTAACTGGTCTGGTGTTCTCAATCTTTACTCAAAGGGCGCCAGGGCTGCCATTAGATGTGCTCAGGTTTGTAGTATCTCTCTGTTTCTGGATGACGTTCCTCCAGGTGTTTTTATGGCTAGCCGGACTACCAATTCATGGTATATTCTATGACCCTTCAGTGGGGGCATTTCCTCGAGCTAAAGGACTGGCACAGGAGCCTGCAACCTGGTCTATCTTTATACTCATGCTTTTTCCGTTTATTCACCATTTTAAGCTTCCACGAAAGTATCTCACGATGAACTATATCACGCTGTTCATCACACTATCAACTTTTGGTTTCATATGTATTGCAAGCTATCTGTTGATTAGATGGTGCTTACATGGTGGCTGGGTAAATCTGAAGTTGTGGAAAAAGATCACTGCGTTTGGCGTGGCGATATTTGTTTTCCTGTCGGTTCTTTTTCCTGGGGCTATACACTATACTGATATCCTTCTGGATGGATTTGTGAAGGTTGAGTACTATGCATATGAACTCTCAACATTTGCCGGTTTTCATATTCTTTCAAAACCTCATGGTATGGCGACAGGCAACAGTGGCAGAAATTCAGATCTTATAATGCTAAAAGAAAATTTTCCACACAACCAGCTTTTTGGAATTGGAAGCTTTAAAGCCGATTCTGATGCAATAAGGCAAGAGGGAGTGAACGCCACAAACACATACATTGGCTGGATAGTGGAAGTGGGAATAGTGGGCACAATTCTGGTTTTTGTGTTACTGTATCTACACTATAGTGTGCTTTTTAAAAATTATCGCTTGAAAAGTCCAGATTTCCTGGCAGGTGCACTCAACATGTTTTTAATGATTGCCGGTATTCGCTGTTTTGCTTTTCATGAGATATGGTATACACAAGGGTATGTGCTGCGGACCGCTATCTCTGAAAATAATCCACTTCCCAGCAATGAGAAAATAGATGCCGAATAGAATTATCATCAATGGCTGCTTTCTTCAACACAATCCCACAGGGGTGCAGAGATATGCCTGGGAGGTAACAAAAAGATTACTGCAGCTTCAGGTTGATGCATATATCGTGACTCCTGAAAATCTTCAGATATCGCAATATTATGGAAGAATTCCACAAGCCAGCCTTCTAAAGTGGGGAACCATGCCCGTGAGGCTATGGGAGCAGATAGTATTACCCCGCATGCTTGAGAAAGGAGATGTGCTGTGGACGCCTGCAGGGTTAGGACCATTGTACGGGGTGCGAAGGCATCTTCTTACAATACACGATATCTCTGTAATAGAGCATCCTGAATGGTTTTCTAAAAACTATGCCAGATTTTACAAATTCCTGCAGCCGATAGCTATTCGAGATGCTGCTCGCATTATAACGGTCTCCCAGTATTCATCCAGTCGTCTGCAGCAGTGTCTTAACGTGCCAGCCTCAAAAATTGATATCTCATTGAACGCAGCAGACGAAATTTTTACATCTGAACCGAGTTCAAAAGATTCCGATGTCATTTTGAAGTATAAGCTTCCAGAAAAATATCTTCTAGCAGTTGGAAGCCTGGAACCAAGAAAAAACCTGGTCAGGCTTATCGAGGCTTATCAGAGTATTAGAACAGAGATACCTGACGTCACACTGGTTCTGGTGGGAGAGGCGCGCTCTATTTATGGGGACAGTAATCTCAACCCCAATCTCTATGCAAATGTAATTTTTACGGGATATGTACCTTCGGAGCATCTGCCAGATCTCTATCGAGGGGCTTTAGCTTTCGCATATCCATCCATCTATGAGGGCTTCGGTATTCCGCCCCTGGAGGCAATGGCATGCGGGCTTCCCGTACTAACTTCCAACTCCACATCACTGCCTGAGGTTGTTGGTGATGCAGCCCTTCTGGTGAATCCAGAGAACGTGAAGGAGATAGCAAACGGATTATTGAGGCTGGTTTGTGATGATGATTTGCGTGAAGATCTACAGCAGAAAGGCTTGGAACGTGCCCAAATGTTCTCCTGGAAAAACACAACGCAAGCTGTTTTGAATGCGCTTGGCAAAGTATGTAATGAGATATTACCATGAAGATTGTTCAGGCAAATAAAGCATATTTACCACACCTCGGTGGCGTGGAAACCATTGTGAGACAGATCTCTGAGGGTGTAGCATCCCAACCTGATTTAGAGAGCGTTGTGATAGCCTGCAGTGATGCCAGACAAACTACTCAGGCCACCATTAATGGGGTTCAGGTGACCTATGTAGGAACGCTCTCACGTGCCAAGTCACTTCCCGTAAGCCCTTCCTTCACACACCATCTGCTTCAGCAGAGAGCGGATGTCCTCATTACGCATGAGCCGTTTCTTCTGCCTGGGATCTCCTATCTTACACGTCAGCAGAAGATGAGACACAGATTTCGGCATCTAGTGCTATGGTGGCATTCAGATATTGTACGACAGCGCACACTTCGCAAAGTATACGAGCCACTTCAGCGAGCACTTCTACAGGAGGCTACTGCAATTGTGGTGGCAACTCCTCATCATATCACTTCCTCAGAAGTTCTTCCCCATTATAAAGAGAAATGCAGGGTGATACCATTTGGGATTGATCCCGCCAGATTTGAGTTGACGGGGGCTGTACAGCAGCGTGTATCAGACATTAAGAAGCAGTATCATGGGCCAATCATACTGTTCTCTGGCAGACTGGTATACTATAAAGGGGCAAAGTACCTGGTGGAAGCCATGCAAAAGGTACCAGAAGCTCACCTGATAATGGTGGGAAATGGACCTCTGCTCGAAGAGCTTCAAAAACTGGCGGAAGCAGGCAGGGGCAATGTTTCATTCATGCCGCCAGTTACAGACGAAGAACTGAATGCTCTTTATCATGCATGCGATATTTTTGTACTACCGTCGGTTGAAAATAGTGAGGCTTTTGGTATCGTTCAGATTGAAGCCATGGCTTGTGGCAAACCAGTAATCTGCTGCGATCTACCTACCGGTGTGACCTATGTGAACAGGGATAACGAAACTGGCCTGGTGGTTCCCCGCAGAGATCCAGAAGCATTGGCAAACGCAATAAAGCTGCTTGTAGAAAATGACGAGTTACGCGGTAGATTAGGCACAAGAGCAAGGGAACGAGTGATGCAGGAATTTACAGTTAACCAGATGGTGGAATCGCTTATCGCATTGTGCAAGGGTTTTCCATACGGTCATCGGTAGATCGGATTACACCACTATGCGCACATCTTTATCTTCGTTAACATCGGGAATGGTGTTCTGAACATGCACAACTGCTTCTGTCTCGATCTTTAGTTTTCGACGTAACAGTTTTTTGGGAAGCTTACCAAACACCTCAGCCATTGTGTCGTACACCGCTCGCCCATCTGATCGTCCACTTCGTGTGAGTACATACTGGGCATCCATCTTGCATTTGCTCGGTAGAAGCTCACGAATATAGTAGCCTTCCCGGTCTACTTTACCCTCCAGCATCTCCTCTTCATTACGGAAAGCCAGCTGTGTGGGACCTGTTACCCCAGGACGAACAGATAATACAAGATCCTTCAGTTCCTGCGGATAGTGCTCTACAAATCTGGGGACCTGTGGACGAGGGCCAACAAGACTCATGTCACCTTTAACCACATTGATAAACTGAGGAAGCTCATCCAGCTTATTATCTCTTAAAAACTTCCCTATTGGGGTAATCCTATTATCATCTGAAGAAGTTATCAGTGGACCCTGCTTATCCGCATCACTATACATCGTTCTAAATTTGAAGACATAGAACTCTTTACCATACCTGCCAATTCTTGTCTGTTTATAGAGTATAGTACCTTTGTCAGTCAATCTAATCGCAACTGCTATGCACAGCATGGGAATGGCAAATACAGTCAAGAGGAACAGTCCGAACAGAATGTCAATAAGTCTCTTGGTGAACTCATAACTCGAACTTTTAACAAATTCCTTACCATCGGTAGCTTCTTTGTGAATCATAACTATCAAATCCTTCCAACCCTAATGCTTTGGATATATTTCAACTGTTAAATCTACCTGTACTCCATGGCAAGAAAAACTCTTTCACCTATACAAGTATAGCCAATTTAAGCCATTGAAGTCAAGCGGTCACGAGGTCGTTTGTATAATCTGGGAAAACGTTAGCCATCTCCAATGTGATATGAAAATACATCGGGAGTATAGAACTTTCAGTTTGGTGGTCGTCTCACACATTGCTTAATGCAGTTTGACGTTCATATGGCTTTGTATGTTCAGCAGGAGTGATTATCCCTTCAGATAATTGGCTTCAATAAGATAGATAACGGTCTGGGAGATAAGTGATGAAGCCATTTGAATAAATGAAGAGTACATCATTGTACGGGTATACTTTTACATTATCGGCAGATACCCCGGATGAAATTAGCACATTTTGGGAGGATGTGAACATGACACAATTTGATAACCCTACATGTAGTCGATGCGGCATGTCTAACACCCCGGGAGCTCAGTTCTGCTCACGCTGTGGTGCAAGTCTTACATCGGTCAGTATGCCTTTCACCGGTTACCAGTCTCCATTGCAAGGTTCAATGCAAGATGTAAACAAAATAGCAGCAGGACTACTGGCTATTTTCCTGGGTTGGACAGGCGCACACGGTTTCTACACCAAAAATTACACAATGGGAATCATCATACTTGGGTTGTCATTGCTCGGGTTTCTGCTTACGCTGATAGGTATAGGGGTTTTAATTGTTTCAGGATTGTACATCTTTACATTCGTACAGGGAATAATGTATCTGGTTAATAGTGATCTTGACTTTTATAGAAAGTATGTTCTCGAAAAGCGGTGGATTTAACCAGGTCAAATGCTGAACAGCTTAGCAGACATAATCTGGTTGCACTCACTACCGACGTAACCTTCTTTGCATTAGGGTCTGCTTTTATTGACGCCAACGCTGTCTTGCCACTACTGTTTCAGGGTTTGGGTGCATCTGGAACGCTCATCGGCTTCTTCTCAGCTGTACGTATGCTGGGATTCAACCTGCCACAGATATTCATAGCAGGCTATGCACACCGTCAGCCCTGCAAGAAGCCGCTGCTAATGCAGGCTGCAACGCTAACCCGCATTCCCCTCATGCTGATTCCACTCCTCATGATGCAGAGCGTACATGGAAATACCTTCAGACTCGCAGCTCTCTGGGGCATAGCTCTTATACTCACAATCTGGGGATGCGGTGACGGTCTAGGCTATGTGAGCTGGGTGGAGATTGTTGCAAACTCTTTTACCGATACTGTAAGGGGCAGATTCTTTGCCCTCACCCAGATCCTTTCAGGAATCATCACGCTACTTGTGGGAGCGATTATTGTTGAGAGAACATTAAAGTACATTCCGTTTCCCACAGATTTTGCAGTGTTGGGGGCACTTGCTGCTGTATGCTTCTTTATGTCACTATTTGGTCTGTCCATG
>JAJZFJ010000012.1 GCA_021805395.1 bacterium | reverse complement strand
GTCAAGCACCCTCTTGTCGAGGGTGCTCCATATCAGAACTGGGTTTCAACCCGTCCGGCACAGCCGTATGCAGCATAACCCTCAAACCTCCCAACCCGCGCACTCTGCCCACCCGCGCAGGCGGGTGCTGTCGACCCAGGGAGGGGATTCATCCCCTCCGGGGTACGCAAACTTCCCTGCATTGTGCCCTCACCGATACGTACCAAATCCGCACCACACCCACTATTGCCCTGAACTGCCCTGCATCTGCTCGTTATCCAGCTGGGTGAGGTACTGCTGAGCTTCGATGCCGGGCTGAAGTGTCGGTGCATCCTGGTATGCCTGCTCCCAGTCCTGGCGGGCTGTTTCGGTATCACCAGACTGGTATGCAGCATTGCCTGCTTCCAGATACTGCTCTGCTTCATCACCCTTTTGCTGAAGCAGCTGCTGTGGAGTGAGCGCGGTGCCGTTCTGAACCGAAGAGTCTGGCAGGCTGTTGATGCTGTTTGGCGGGGCTTTATCGTTGCTGCTCTGGGTAGATAGCGACTGCTCGACCTGAGCCTGTTGTGGATGGCCGCTCTGAGAGAGAAGGTTTGCAAGTTCGCTGTGTGCTATGCCGTAATCAGGGTTGTACTTGATTGCTTCCTGGTAATAGGAGATGGCCTGTGCTATGTTCTGCTGGCTAACCTCCTGTCGGGCTAATTCCACATAGATATATCCAAGTTCAGTATCAATTAATTTCTGGTTTTTAGGATCGGGCTGCATGGTGAGAGCTGATTTCAGAAGCTTTGCCGCATCGGCATAATCGCCGCTGTTATAATCTTTATTTGCTTCAGCAATCGTTGAATTAAGCTTTTGAACGTTGGCCTGTGAGGAGGACACATTGTAACTCTTAACCAGCAGCAGTGCCATTACAGAGATGATCACCCCGCTAAGTACAATGAGAAGCAGTGTAAGTCCAAGCCGTTTCATCCACAGCGGAATCACAACAGGCGGTGGCGACCACTGCTGTTTACGTGCAGGCACTGCCCAGGCTGGTGGAGGCTGATTTTGAGGGATAGGCTGGCCAGTTACCGGGTCGAATGCTGCGGGTTGGTAGGTGCCCGGAGCATAGGAAGGTTGAGAAACCCCATATTGTCCTGTAGAGTTTCCATAGCCAGCAGGCGACATTTGAGGAGGGTATTGATTTGGTGCTCCCTGCACGCCGGGGTTTTGCCACTGATTCCAGCTGCCGGTAATCTGAGGCGGCATTCCCATGTTGGTAGGAGCTCGCTGAATGGGAGCATTCATTGCAGACCGCAGCTCTGTCTGCATCTGACGCGCATCCGGATAACGGTAAAGCGGGTTTTTCTGAAGTGCTTTCTGAATAACCTGTTCTATTGCTGAGGGCACCCCTATCATGGGCGCAGGGTTGGCATTCATCACAGCGTACGTAATTGTTATAATGCTGTCGCCATTGAATGGCTTGTATCCAGTAAGCATCTCATACAGCAGGACTCCTACTGAGAAGATATCTGACCGGTTATCTATCTGTCCACCATGTATCTGTTCTGGAGACATATAGCTCGGAGTTCCAAACACCTGTCCGACTGCTGTGAGAGACTGATCCTCTGTAATGCGTGCTATTCCAAAATCGGTAAGTTTAACCACACCACTGGAGAGATAGAAGATGTTGTCCGGCTTGATATCGCGATGGATTACGTTGTTGGTGTGTGCAAAAAAGAGGGCATCAAGCACCTGGCATCCCAGTTCAACCACCTCATGGATCGGTAGTGCACCGGCTGATCGTATTCTATCTGCAATGGTCTGACCATCCAGATACTCCATGGCAATGAAGTAGTTGCCATTCTCTTCACCATATTCATAAACCGATACGATGTTAGGATGTGTAAGACGACCTGCGGCCCTTGCCTCTCGGTTGAACCGTTCTATTCTTTCGCGACGTGCCTGTGGTGTGAGGGAGGGAGGAAAATTAAGGATTTTAACTGCTACACGACGACCCAAAGCAACATCGCGCGCCTCATAGACAATGTCGTTGCTGCGCGCAATCTCTCTAACGATCTGGTATTTACCATGGATCAGATCTACCAAATGAAACGTGTGCTCCTATTACTCCGCACTGCTGATCTACAATAGCAACTACTTATCAGAAAGTTAACTCGTCTCACTAGCGGGTTACTATTTACGAAAAAGTTTACCAAACATTGAACGGGATGTCTCCTCGGAGACATTAACTGATTCGGAATCAGGAACGTCCTGTACGGAATTTTTATCCTGGTTGTATTTCTCAAGTCCTCTGATACTGATAATAAATACTGTAATGTTATCCCGTCCCCCTCGGGCATTTGCCAGCAGTATTAACTGCCTTGTGGCTTCTGAAGCGGAATGCGTGGTTACAATATCTGATATCTCCACATCTTCCACATATCCCGTTAAGCCATCGGAGCACAGCACCCATGTGTCTCCTGGTACCGCTGCATGCATACTCAGCTCAGGGTCCACGTACTGCATGGCACCAACCGACCGGGTAATAATATTTTTGAATGGCGAAAGCTCAGCCTGATCACGGGTCATGAGACCCAGTCGGGTCTGCTCTTCTACCCAGGAGTGATCCATTGTAATTCTGTCACACTCACCATTACGTATGCGGTACACCCTGCTGTCTCCAACGTGTGCTACCAGCACCTTGTCCTCCAGGAAGATTGTGGCCACAAGGGTTGTACCCATCCCCTGACGCTCTGGTATCATCTGAGCAAGTGAGTAGATCTGGTCATTGGCCTGAATGATGGCGTTCCTGAGGGCTGTTTCAACATCTGAGAAAGGATCATCGTAGTAGCTGTTAATAAGCTGCTTAAGCAGCATTTCACTGGCGATCTGCCCAGCCTGAGCGCCGCCCATTCCATCGGCAACTGCAAAAAGAGATCCTCTGGCTGCCAGAATTGCTGGCTCTTCAGGATCATAGAAATCGAATTTGTCCTCGTTGTTCTCACGCACCCTGCCCATGTCCGTCCTGGCAGAATATTTCAGAACTGGTACAACTTCAGGAGTTCTCTCGGTGTAGGCGTTCCATCCTTGTACAAGTTCAGCACGGTCGAATTTGGCAGTCGGCTCGTTTGTTTCTGCTGAGGCTGGATGGTCGATTTCACTCATTTGCATCTCCCACCTCACTTATATCATCAAATTCCACTGGATTATCTGGAGTGTGCGGCATGGACGTATCAGGTGAAATACGAACAAAAATTGGATCTTCTTCTGATACCTTTACAGCAGCCACTCTGGCAAAGGTGTAGGTTGTCTGTCCAATCTGCACAGTGTCTCCATTGGCAAGCTGCAAAGGCGTTCCAGGTGTTAACTTTGTGCCGTTCAGAACTGTGCCATTTGTGCTGTTCATATCTGTGATGGTTGCGCTGTCGGTACCAACATTGATCTCCGCATGCCTGCCAGAGACATAGGCATCGCCAAGAAGTACTACCATGTTATCGGGTCGACGGCCGAATGTGGTAACGCCCTCCTTTAGAAGTACATCACTACCAGGTCCTTCACTCCACCGCAATATTGCGACAGCCTGCTCAGTATCTGCAGTTCCCACCACAGCCTCAGGAGTCTCTGTACCTGTCTCAGCAGGTGTGACCACACTCTCACTGCCCTCAGTCTCCGTTGCAGCAGGGGAAGCGAACGGCATAATGAGCGGGATATCCAGGGTGCAGTTCCAGTTGCCAAAGCGCAGCCGGGTTCCACTGGCTGCGGGCGTCGGCTGATTGGCACTCAGGCGAAGATCGCCCACCTTGGTGCCGTTGGAGCTTCCCATATCCTCTACCATCAGCTCAGCACCGTTCAGGGTGAGGTGGGCATGCAGCCTGGAGACGGTACCATCCAGCACAAGAATATCGGTATCCTGTCTGCCCAGAGTATTCAGGCCCGGCTTCAGTCTGAACCTCTTACCTTCAGAATCAACCAGTGCAGCAGTCAGCTGCTCATCACTCACAGGTTCGTCCAGTTCGGCAGGCATGGATGCCAGCAGATACCCACACTCGGCACAGTATGTCTCAAGGGCAGGAGTTTGTGCCTTGCACACCACACAGGTTACTGTTCCACCCATCTGAGTGCGAAACGGATCGGATTCCATCACCATTGTGGCACCGCTCATCTGGGTAGTAGAGCCGGTAGGCATCACACGAGTCACATCGTCAATCATTAATTTGCTCTCCTCATGTCACCGTTTTCCCTGATCCAGCTGTACAACCGCACCCATAAGCGTCTTCTCGACATCCCCTCCGCCCCGCTGAAGCGCCTGCATGGCTGCATCCAGCTGCTGTGCCTGTTCGGTTTTCCCCTCGCTCATTAGAATGGTGCGGGTTTTCTGAAGCTCGCTCATTGCACCCATTGTGGTGATCTGTTGTGTGCGCATACCCATCATGGTACGCTGTAGATTCTGAGAGGCTTTCGCTATCTCAAGTTCACTCTGAACGATCTGGTTTGCCCCCGAAGCTATTAAACCGCGCTCTTTCGTGAACTCGAACAGACAGTCTGCAACTGCTCTTCCTGGTCTGTTATTCACAAGATCATCATAAAGCACTTCCACCTTGGCAACTCTGAATGTGCCTGCTGGGTGTCTGTCGAACTCCAGTTCTGCTAGCACTGTGCGAGATGTCCCCCGCTCCAGATCGGGAACGGCAACCTCAATGGTGCGCGGCCCAAATGCGGGCTGCATCCCGTATACCTGTCTGCCCTGCACCCATTTCGAGAGGTGAAGCTTGACGCGGATGTTTTTAGCGACAATGGTCATCAGGCTTTCCAGCTCTTTTCGGAATACCTCAGGGATAAGCTCAGGACGCTGGATGTAGTAGTAGTTGCCGCCAGTTCGACGTGCGATGCCCGCCATCAGCTCCTCGTTATACTCGGGTCCAAAACCGAGAGCTGTTACTGTTATTCCGCGAGATTTCTGTTCTGCCACCTGCTGCACAATGGATGTGTAGTCCCTAAGGCCAACCGTGGGTTCACCATCCGTTAGCAGCAGTACCCTGTTAACATAGCCCTGAGTCTGGGCAAGGACAGCGGATATCTGCATACAGCCTGCCATGAGACCATCGTACAGGTTAGTGGTGTTTCCAACTTCCAGGCGATGAATGTGTTCCTTCACTAGAGCTTTGTTCACAACCCGCCGTGCTGGCATCAGCACATCGACCTGCTCTTCAAACGTTACTATGGACAGGATATCGTTCGGTTCCAGCATATCCACAACATAGTCACATGCACGCTTCACATTCTCCAGAGGTGCACCTTCCATGCTGCCAGACCTGTCGACACAGAGACAGATGTTAATCGGTGCACGTCTGCCAGGCTGTCCACCTCCAGCTTTCAGAACCACCAGCGCGTTGTCACGGCTGATGTCTGATGCCAGAGCGTAGCGGTTGCCAGAAAGCACCTCCACGCCAATCGTGTCCATTGGTGCACCCAGCATGGTGCGATTGGGATCCATTCCTAACTGAGTTGGCATGCTGCCCATCTGGGTTGGCATAGCTCCCATCTGGGTCCGTCCAACTCCCATCTGTGTAGCAGTGCCCAATATCTGGGTTTTTTCATCCATAGTAAAGTACTCCTGATCGTATCTGACAATCGGGGGTCAGGTCATTCAAACCGTAAAGTTGTGGTGCCGATCTGGATCGTATCTCCAGGCTGTAAAATTTGGGTTTGCGTACGAACTCCATTCAGGTAAGTCCCATTTGCTGAGTTGTTGTCTATCAGCTGATATTGACTACCCATCGCGACCACTTTGGCATGCTGTCTTGAAACTGTGGCATCGCTGGTGATCTGAATGGTGCATCCATTCTCACGCCCAATAGTTACTCCGTTGGGATCTACCATATACATGCTGCCAGCCATAGCACCCTGTACAACATCAAGCTTTCCCTGTGCCATTCCAACTGGTGCTGCCATCATGGACACCGGCATGCTGGAGACACCGCTGGCTGCAGGGTTATAGGATGTGGGCGGCAGACTTGCATTGGATGTCTGTACTGTACACAGGCAGTTTCCAGAAGCATCTTTTGTTGCCCCGCAATAGGGACAGAGATGTGAGGGCATTGGCACAGCTGCAGTGAGTGGCGACGAACGCGGCATATCACGATTGACAGGTGCATACCTGTTTGCACTTGCCTTCTCGTGAAACTCAATTCTATGCATCCCAATCTGGATCATATCTCCATCTCTTAGGGCAACCTTTCCTCCGGATGCCAGCATCTGCCCGTTTAGAACAGGTGGGTTAGATGTTCCAGCATCCTGAAGGCTTCGAATATTTCCTTCTTCAATTATAGCCGCATGTTGCGGTAGAATCGATGAATCTCCGAATAGTGGTACAGAACACAGCTCATTTCTACCTAAAACATTTACTGGATTGTTGAGCAGAATGTCTCTGCCTTCATTTCTGCCTGCCAGCACACGCACCCATGACTGTTTGTACAGCTCCTGAACGAGACCGATTAAAAAGCCCGTAAACAGACCAATTGCTGTGAACCCTATTGCCCTGCCTGGGCCGCCGACATCGGAAGCACCTGATTTGAAAGCTGTTTGGACTGGAAGGGTGAGTGTGGAGGCGACATCGAAAATTAGACCGCCAATAAAGCCACCAATTAGACCACCTATTGCTCCCTGCCGTATGCGGCTGGAGGAGCGTGTATGGAGAGAGGCTCCCAGACCAATCCCCAGCCCCAAAGGCGCCCATCCAAAGGCACGAGCAAGAACCTGCTGCACAAATGCAAGAGGGTTATCAGTTGGTACTCCGTCCTTACCACCCAGGAGATTAAAAAGAAACCCACCAATCTGAAAACCAATTGCCCCCACCAAAAACCCACCCAGACCACCAAGCAGCATGCCTAGTAGTGTCTTCCATCGGCTGCCTTCCAGCATGCCGTCCACTCCGCCCAGAAAAAGCCCTGTCATGCCTCCTACACATAGGATAACAGTTAGCGTTAGTGACAGAGCCATAGGAGCTTCAATTGGAGGATGGCCGGGCAGTGCGCTTGGTACAACCAGCGAGTTATAGTTTATCAGGTTCTCCTGAAGAAACCAGCCGATAAATCCGCCCATAGTGCCTGCTATCGTACTGAGTAGGATTCTGTTCCTCAACATAACTATGCCTCAAATCTGAAACGGGTCATGCCAATCTGTACCTCATCCCCTGAGTGCAGAATTGTTGGAGACTGGGCAGGGATACGAATTCCATTCACAAATGTGCCATTAGAGGAGTTGTTATCTATTAACATAAACTCTCCGTTTTGTGAGGTGATGGTGGCATGATTACGCGATGAGTTTGTATCATTTGAGAGTGAAACCGGGTGCTGCGAGTCTCTTCCTATTGAGTTAGAGGGACCTACTAGGTTAAAGATGCTGCCTGCATAGGTTCCAGCTGTTGCAACGAGACGAGGTCCTGTAGAGACCACGACTGGCGATGCTGCTCCACCGCCAAAAAGTGGATCTGAAACTCCCTCTGTAATAGGCTGCAGTGGCTGTCTTGCAGAACGGTCAAAGGGCGATCCCTGCATAGCTGGTGGTGGTGCATTTGGATCTGGCAGATTTATGCCTGTCATTTTCTGCACAACATCACCCAGTTTTCCATTATCATAAGCCCGATAGAGTCCGTATCCAATGGCAGCTACAACGATTATCCCAATAAAGTCTGACAGGAGGGATCCCCAGGGAGATCCCGGCTGTGAAGCGGGAACGGTTGGCAGTGATGAGGCCCCTGTGGTTGGAAGCACTGATGAGGGAGGTGCTGAGACAGACTGCGCATCTGGCCAGGTAACTGTGAGTGGCGGCCAGTGGTAACCTGTGGGAGCAGGATTTGTTGGGATCTGCTGTGTTACGCTCATGGGCGGATCCGCAGCATTCTGTACTGTTAGAGTGAGCGGTTCATTCATGGGAGCATCACTAAACTGTGCCACTCCATAGTCTAAAGGTTTTAACAGCCATGTCTGCGAATATTTTCGCGCTGCATCGGCAAGTGTAACCTGCGCTCCTGTAAGCAAGCCTTTCCCCTGAACATTCACAGTAACCAGCACAGTCTCCATCAGATTGAAATCGGCTGCTGTCAGAGCCGTCACCTTACTGCTGTCAACTGGGATATGCGCCACCAGTCCAGTATCAATGTCTGCTATCTCAATCACACTGCCTTTAGGAAGACTCGCTGCCGGGCTTAAAGCAATAATGCCATCTGCAGATGCTGCAACAGGGAGGGGAAGTGGTGCCGTTGGTGCGCCTCCTGCTGGTAGGAACCGATAGGTCAAATTTCCAGTAATCTCTCTCTTTAGCTGAATGGTAGGCACAAGTGAAGCTGAGGAAGAAGTAACTTTAGGAGGCAGTGTCTTGTCATTTGCAGGCTTATTCGAGGAAGGATGAACTTGCGTATGCGGTTGCTGGGCGATCGCAACTGAGTTCATGGCCAGCAAAATAGAAAAGAGAAAAGGTGACAAAAACTTAGATCTCAAATCAACCCCTCCAATTTTTTGTGAGCCTGTGGTAACTCATCAATAATATCTGAAGCAATTAATCCGGCTTCCCCATGCCTGCTTGCATGCAGATCTCCTGCCAACCCATGTATACATACAGCGAGTGCCACCACATCCAGCATATCCACGGTGGTATCTCCCTGATTCTTCCTCATTGTGAGTGCCCTGGCTACAAGTGCGCCAACAATGCCTGTAAGCACATCACCAGAACCGCCTGTAGCCATTCCAGCATTTCCTGTACCGTTCACTCTCACTCTGCCAGTCGGATCTGCAATAATGGTTCGGCTTCCTTTTAATACTGCAATGGCACCATATCTTGATGCCAGCTTACATGCCGACCCAATGCGGTCTTCTTCAATTTCACTAATCGTGCAACCGAGCAGTCTGGCAGCCTCGCCAGGATGTGGCGTAATGACAAGCGTATGTGCACCCAGATTAAGGCAGCTTGGATTGCTGGCAAGAGCATTTAGCCCATCAGCATCCAACACTAAGGAACAAGGCAAAGAGGAAAGAAGTTCCTGTACAAATTCGCCCGCACCCTCTCCTAACCCAGGGCCAATACAGGCCAGTGTTGCATTTTGCAGCTTTTCTTTCACCAATAACAGAGCATCTTTAGAAATACACCCCGCTTTTTCTGGTAAAGGAACCGTCATCTGTTCGAGACACTTTGCTGCAATCTGCCCCTGTACACTCTCGGCTGTCATCACTGTTACCAGACCTGCACCAGCACGTTGTGCTGCCAATGCAGACAGCGTGGGCGCTCCAGCCATACCGCGAGAGCCACCAATTACAAATACGTGACCATAATCACTTTTATTGGTATTACTTCTGCGTTTCTGTAACAGCGTTTTAGCTGTTCGCGGCCAGACAAGTAGTTCTCCCCTGGCATCCCACAAAGACGTCAAAGCAATGGTGGATTCGTGCTTCAGGTTATCCCAAAGGTAGCCAATGGGATCGATAAGCAGACCTCCTGCGCAGCTGTCGCCTGGGGGAAGGAACAGACCAGGTTTGGGATAAGCAAAGGTGACTGTTTGTGCAGCATGCACTGCATTCCCTGCCACATGCCCTGTGTCTGAGTGAACACCTGCGGGAATATCCGCCGAAAGTATGGGAATGCCGCTGCCGTTCAATGCATCAATAGCCCTCAGCATCTCATCCCTGAGCGGTGCCTTAAAGCCTGTGCCTAACAGACACTCGACAATGAGGCTGAAACCTTGCAGCAGTTCAGGCAGCTGGCCAGCCTCCACCGAATCCTTGTAAGGCAACCGCAGGGCGGCGTAGGCTTGAGCATGGATTGCGGCATCACCCTTCATGCGGCCAGGTGCAGCCAGTGAGAGCACCTCGGGCCTGGCACCTCTCAGAGCAAGATGGCGGGCAGCCGCCCAACCGTCACCTCCATTGTTTCCACCGCCGCAACAGATGGCGATCCGCTTGCCAGACAGGGGACCATAGAGACTCTCGACAGCATTCGCCAGAGCAATGCCAGCACCTTCCATCAGAACGACGCCAGGCATGCCATATTCATCTGCTGCCATTGCATCCAGCAGTCTCATCTCATTTGCGATTAAAACTTGCAAGAATTCCCCTCAAATTAAATCAGAATCGTAATCTCTCCAGATTGTATTTAATAATATCCTCTTTCTGCTTAAATAGTTGATATTCCTGCATGTAACTCAACTTTTAGTATCCCCGAGCGTGAACATATCCCTGCGCGACCGCCTGGCTTTTTGTCATATACTCGCCGCGCCTGGTTCGACCATACCATTTCTGTCCTGGCGTGAAATACTTTCCTGATGAGGTATTCACCCAAACGTCGCCGGAAGATCCAACGGCAGGGGCAGAGGAAACATTCTGTGCACTCGAATATCCTCCAACATCATGGGAGTGATAACTGCTTCCACGAGAATAGTAGCTGTCTGGGTACTGGCTTGCTGAGAGTGGTTTGGTGGTGTGAAACACCAGCTCGTAAGCCTCAACCCAGTTGGTGGATATCATTCGCTGAGCTGAGCGAATACTTAACTTTCCACTGCAAATCTCATCGTGAAGCTGGTTCTCAAGCTTATCCTTCACATGGGCATTCCAGGGGTGAGTTGTATAGGGCTGTGGCCAAAGATTTGATTTGCGATTGGAACCTCCAATCTCAAGTGGAATAAGATGATCCACTTCATAACTCCTGGGTGCATGGTAAGCAATTCCATACTCCTGGTAAATCTGCTCCTTTTCCTCAATGGATACATTTCTCGCATGCTTTGCATAGTCTGGTGTACATACTTCCTGTAATGTTACATTTCGTGTGCTGCCCGGTGTCTTGACAGGGTCTGGAAGGAACTCTGCCATGGATGGATCATATTTGATGGTGCGACTACCAATGGAGATACTTCCTTCTACAGCTTGCTGGTTTTGCGAACCACAACCTGTAAGTAGAACACATAGCATTATGAGAAGCATAGACCGCTCGAACATTACTTTTTTAGACATAGTGTTAGAATCTCCTGAATTATATAACCCTATACTATAAGCAAAACAGCAAATTTAGTAAAAATAACTTGATGATCGACGTAAACGAGGTTGTCTAACATTGTTCTGCTAAAAGTTAAGCTGGGGAGATATCGCCAGTTATGTACAATCCAAACGGATTAATTGAAATTATGATGTGTGGGTATAGACTGGGATATGAGTAATACTTATTCAATAGCATTTAGAAAGTGTGAATGCTGGTGATTACTCTGCTGTAATCATGTAACAGATAGATAACTCCCGCTTTGTTGTCAACAGCCATACTGCTTGGCACAAATGTAAGACTTCGCTTTGCTAGAATAGCACCATCTGCAAGTGAAATCTTGAAGATAGTTTTACTTGAACAATCGATGTAATATACTTTGTTCCCACCGTCTGTGGTTGCGATGACTGAAGTAGGAAAGCCCTGGTTTACAAAATAACTACCGTCAGATTTTGGAGGAGTTCCGTTTGGCAAGGGAATTGTATGACCATCCATCGTCTGAAGCTCCCAATTGTAAACACAATAGAGAGTATTCAGAGGAGAATCAAAAAGCAGCTGTTCGGGAAGATACCCCACTTTAAATTTGGTCAGAATCGTATTTTCATCACAGATGCTTCCCCACGCAGAGGGAAAACCGAGGTCATGATCTTGCGGCCAGGTTACCCGATAAGTTATACCTGTTTGGGCACCAACTGCTAGAAGGTATAGATTGCCGTCTTGTGTATCCATTTCCATTCCATCACTGGCTATTTTTTCAGTTGTCCTGTTTTTAACCAACGGGGTGATTTGTACATAACCACCTGTTCCAAATAATGAACCTGTTGTCCAGTACAGCTCCTCCTGTTTAAAATCCACTGCCACTATTTCTGCCTCTTGCCCTCGCACTTTTATCAGTCTCTTAAGCTTGCCATGGTCTACCCAGTCAAGAATCTGGTTGACAAAACCAAGCCCCCGATGTGTTGAAAGCTGAACAAACAGTCGATGATCAGCTTTGTTAAAGTACAGACATTGTATTGAAGGTACAGGCAATACTGTCTCCAAGACAGTTGGGTTGATAACCTGTGCAGGCGTAATAGCAGGCGGTTGTGGTTTGGGAGTTTGGGCTGAGGCAGTCTCAGGCAGTAAGAACATACCCAACGCGAGAAATATTGCTAGTCTCATCATTTGTCTCCCTCATTAATTACACAGGTCATTTCTATCATATGATCCTGTAATCTTAACAACCAGTCGAGCAGAATACGGAAGAGTACCGGTTATTAAAATGTGGCTATGCTCGTAATTATCTTTCCAGATTTATGGAGCAGATAGATAAGCTTTTTTTGATTGTCTACAACGATGCAGACAGGAATAAATGTAAGCTTTTGCTCAGAAACAATATTACCATCCGAAAGGGAAATCTTGTAGACAGTCTTAGTTGATGAATCGATATAGTATGCATCTCTTCCAGAGCTGCTGTAATCTATTACTGAAACAGAGTGTTCAGGCAGCTTCAGGTCTTGTTTCGATTTGGGCTTTAATCCATTAGGAAGCGGTAGCGTTTTACCATTCAAGCTATCCAACTTATTTTGCTCCACTGCCAGCTCATCATCATTATTGGGTATGTTTCGCCCATTCAGACTCTCCAACCGCCAATCGAACACTAAAAATATTTTATTAAGAGGCTTGTCATAAAAAATCTGCTTTGGGAAAAATCTCATGTTCATAGTATTTAAAGCAATGTTTTCTGTATAAGTCCCAATGCAAGCAGTTGGTGCAAAATGATGTCCATTTCCTGACCAGTACACTCTATAATTTATAGAATTCTGCTTGCCAACAGCGAGTAATACTAATCTTCTACAACCTTCCAAACCTGAAAGCAAGCCATCTAAAATACAGTGTATCTGTTTTGATTTATGGAAGGAGGTGACATGTAAATACATCCATGTTTGAAACTCAGGAATTGTTGTCCAATAGACACGTTCAGTGTAAAAATTAATCCATAAAACGCGGGCCATGCGACCCTGGCACTTCATAAGCCGTTTCAGATGACCATTTTTTACCCAATCCAATAACTGATAATTAATTCCTGAATTTGGAGGATTCAAAACATTTGCTACCAAACGGTGCTTACTCTTGTCAAGAAAGAGATTAGCAAGTGGAACTTTAGACACTAAAACCCTGGGATTTATAACATGTGCGGGGATGCTTAAGCCTTTTGATGAAGACGGCGCAGCTATTTGTGCTGTTGCAGAGCAAGATAACAATACAATCATCACAATGGATAGTAGAATTTGTTTCATAGCAAAACCTTACAGTTGCCGAAGCATTTTTCTTTCTACAATACCACGTGTAATCGCTTAAATGTTGCAATTGACATGTTTTCCAGTTGTCTTATTTGACCCACTTCTCATCATTTAGGCAGTAACAAATCGACGACATAATTAATGGCATATAGCCGGTTCAACAACATTTGGAATACAAAACGGCTTCACTTTAATGATGTTTGGATAAAGTGGCAAAAGCTAATCCACACAGAATATCGTTAATTACGGAACGAGCCAAGAATAGCCATTACCCACATCAACGAATCCCTGTTTTCAGAATATCACAGGTGGTTACACGTCTGGCACTCATTACAGGGGTAAAATGATCAAACATTTCTAACTAAAAATATTCCCGCTCAATTTACATAATAAATACGGTGGTAATTCTAAACTGGCTTAGGTATCTCCTAAATCATAGTCATCAACAAGCCAGCATGCAGGATAAAGGTCACCATATCGTTTGTATTTCTGGGTAATCACTGTTGATTATCCATTCCGCAGGTCTGTTTGCATAGATTACCAGTTAGCTGTTAGAATGAGACAAGCTTTTTATAAAAGGGGAAAGTAACCGGCATGCCATCCGAAGTAGTTCACATTGAAGGGCATATTATCGACTCCCTCACTCTCTCTAAAGTACTTGATATCATCCTTAGGGAGGGTGGAGAGTACCATATTCAGCGGTTTGTGATGGGGTCCACTCGCTCCGATGTTAGCCTTGCAGATATTGAGATAAGTGCTCCAGACTACGAGGTTCTGGATCGGATCCTGCATATAACCCAGCAGCACGGTGCAACGCGCAGCAGCGGTGAGGTAAACCTGCAGCCTGCTCCCTTCGAAGGGGTTCTTCCGGAGGGATTCTATGCAACAACCAATCTGCCAACACGTATACGCCACAAAGGTGAGTGGCACAATGTGGACAACATTGAGATGGACTGCGCCATTGTGGTGTGTGAAGGAGACAAGCCTCTCTGTTTGCCTATGCATCAGGTAATGCTCAATGATCTGGTTGTAACAGGAGACCGGGGAGTATCTGTGACGCCGGTTGAGCGACGTGCTCCAGAGGATGTGTTCAGCTTCATGGGTAGTGAGGTCTCAACAGAACGCCCGAAGGAGCTGGTTGTCGCAGCAATTGCAAAAGCGATGCAGGAGGCACATGCTGAAGGAAAACGGATCCTGTTTGTGGGCGGTCCTGCAATCATCCACACAGGCGCAGGTCGATATCTAGAGGCGATTATACGTGCAAAATGGATCGACGTACTGTTCGCTGGTAACGCACTCGCAACGCATGATATCGAGAAGTCCATGTTCGGCACCTCGCTAGGAGTAGAGTTAGCAACAGGAAGCCCTATGGCACATGGCCACGAGCATCACCTGCGATCGATTAACCGTATTCGCGCCGCCGGCTCCATAAAGAACGCTGTGGAACTGGGAGTGCTTCAAAGCGGTATCATGCATGCCTGTGTTACAACTCCTATCGATTTTGTGCTGGCTGGCTCGATTAGAGATGACGGACCGCTGCCCGATGTGATCTCAGACTGCGTGAAGGCACAGGATGCCATGCGTGCCCAGATACCCGGCGTAGGTGTTGCCCTCATGGTGGCAACAACCCTCCACTCGGTTGCTACGGGCAATATGCTTCCTGCCAGTGTAAGAACCCTGTGTGTGGATTCGGATGCCGACTCAGTGATTAAACTCATGGACAGAGGCACGCATCAGGCATTCGGGATTGTTACAGACTGCGAGTTCTTTATGAAAGAGCTAGCAGCTCGACTACCAGGCACACTTGTATGACACAGCATAGACGCGTGCTGATGTGCTCTCCTGAGCACTATGGCCTGAAATATGAGATAAACCCATGGATGCATCTTGATGACAGCCCGGATACTCTGCTCGCAATGGGGCAGTGGCAGGCTCTGTACAGCACGCTTACAGTAGATCTGGGGGTACAGGTAGATTTGGTGGATCAGGCTGAAGAGTGCCCCGATATGGTGTTTACAGCCAATGCTGGCCTTGTCCGAGGGAAGCAGGTACTCCTTGCCCGCTTTCGGCATCCACAGCGTCAGCTGGAAGAGGCACATTTTGCTTCCTGGTTTGAAGCGAACGGCTTTGAGGTTTTGAAAGGTGATCCCGGATGCTACTTTGAAGGAGAAGGAGATGCACTGTTCGTTGGCAGTACCCTTCTGGCAGGCTATCTGAAACGTAGTGACATCTGCGGGCACAGGTGGATGGCAGACTGTTTTGAGACTTCCGTGCTGTCACTGGAGCTTGTGGATGATAGATGGTATCACCTGGATACATGCCTGTTTCCGCTCAATGCAGACACCGTGGTCTACTATCCTGGCGCATTCGATCCTTATGCACAGTCCGTTATTCACAACAGTTTCAATACCGTGGTTGTCCCTGAAGAGGAGGCTCTCCGATTCTGCTGCAATGCGGTGGTGATAGGCAGACATGTGGTGCTTCCCACTGGCTGTCCTGTGCTTTGTGCTGAACTCGAAGAGCGTGGATTTATGCCCCACCAGGTTGAGATGTCGGAGTTTCTGAAGGCTGGCGGAGCAGCAAAGTGTCTTACGCTGTTACTGGACAACAGCGGCTAGGATGCCTACTTTTCGTCCTTGTTCTGCGCCTTGCGCGCCTCAATTTTAATAGGAGTTCCCTCCAGTGGATATGAGAGACGCAGCTGATTCTCCAGATATCGCTGATATGAGAAGTGGAACATCTTTGCATCATTACAGAAGAGCAGTATGGTTGGCGGCTGAGTACGGGGCATAACGCTGTAGTAGACTTTGAAAGTTCTGCCATGGTCCATAAGTGGGCGTCGTTCTGTTGCATCTCGAATAATGCGGTTTAGTTCGCCAGTAGGAATACGATGTGCATGGTTCTGTGCAGCAAGAATGGCGGTTTCAACCGAGAACCGAATGCCATACTTCTCTTTAGCAGATACAAAAACCAGAGGGGCGTAGCTAAGGAACGGGCACTCTTTCCTGAATGCCTCGGTGAAAGCTTCCACTTTCCCTTTGTCTGGGCGTCTGTGCTGACCATTTGGTCCGATGATGGATTTGTCAACCAGATCCCATTTGTTCACCACCACAATGCATCCTCTTCCAAACTCCTGTGCCATACCTGCAACCCGTTTATCACCATCCAGTATCCCAGCTTCAGCGTCTATCACAACCATTCCTACGCTGCTGCGCTCCAGAGCTGCACGTGCCCGAAGCACCATGTAGTACTCAATAGTGCCCTGTATCTTTCCTGCCCTGCGTATTCCAGCTGTATCCAGCAGCACAAGCGGCTGCTCTTCCCATGTGAAACGGGTATCAATGGTATCTCTTGTTGTGCCGGGGATAGGGCTAACAATTACCCGCTCCTCACCCAGGATGGCATTAAGCAGGGAGGACTTGCCCACATTTGGCCGGCCCACAATTGCCAGCCGAATCGCATCGGGGTCTTCATCATCCTCAGGTCGTCGCTCTGGGAAAAGTGAGATAGTGGTATCCAGCATGTCTGCAATGCCATGGCCATGCGCCGAGGAAATGGTATGGATATCCCCAAGCCCAAGCGCATAGAACTCCACAGCATCCATCATTCGCTTCTGGTTATCGGTTTTATTCACCAGAAGGACAACCGGACAGGTGGCGGATCGCAGCACATCTGCAATCTCCTCATCCGTTCCAGTCATTCCGTCTCCACCGTCAACTACAAACAGAATCACGTCGGCTTCACTCATTGCAATCTCAGCCTGAACGCGAACCTGTTCTATGAGTGGATCGTCCTGATTCAGCACAATACCACCCGTGTCAATTACAGTGAACTCACGTCCTCGCCACTCCACATCATGATAGAGTCGATCGCGTGTAATTCCCGGAGTATCTTCAACAATAGCAACACGTCTGCCAATTAACCTGTTAAAAAGGGTGGATTTGCCAACATTGGGCCTGCCAACAACTGCAACCATGGGGCGGGGCATAACTGAAACCTCCAGCGAACTCACAACAAGAACACTTTTTCTACAATAGTGCTCTATTATACCGCAGACCGATGAGCAGGTGTTTCGCCCCCTCTGAAATCAGTGATACGCAGATGCTGTTTCAATCGTCAATAACATATTAGTCATAGCATTTAAGATATATCAACCCTAGATGAGGTTAGAGAAAGTTTTTGTACTACCATAGCAGACAGTATCAGACTGCAAACATTTCAGGACTATTCGGGGGCATGCTTTCATGGAAACAAAGATCTCTAAATGGGACTCACTGCTAGATAGGGCAGCTTTTGTGTTCAGGCGTAAAATTGCGTCCAAACAGAGAAAACCCAAATCCCGCAGTGCAATACTATGGTTCATTATTCCTGTTGGTATCAGCTATATCTTTGAGAGCCATGCCCAAAGCTCCTCATTTAATGAATCCACCTATTACCTTATAGATGCCGACAAGTTTCAGTGCACAAAATCGCCTAACTACAAAGCGGCTATGCAGCTGGAAGAAAACGCTCTGAATGCCGACCCGGGCAACCTGGAAGCTTACGATCTTCTTGGTCAGGCGCTCTATCAGCAGCGAGAGACCTCAGCAGCCATCTCGGTTTATAAAACTGCAATAGACATTGCTGAGAGACATAATCTGCTTCAAAATTCTAACAGCCTTCTTAACCTGCTTTTCCCGGTGCGACTGACCAATGCTGACCTCATTAAGCCTGAACTATACAAGCACCTTGGTGATGCACTGCTGCAAAATGGAAATGGCAAAGAGGCGGTGCAAGCATGGCAAAGTGCCATAGGAGCGGGCACAATGCAGTATGAGACAATTGATCTGGAAAACAAAATAGCCAAAGTTCTTACCAAAACATAACAACCTGCTGATATGATGCTGGCTGCAATGCTCGCAGTGAGTTCGGTGGCTTAGACTGATGTGTCTGTTACACGATAGATCTCACCATCCCTGCCAAACCTAATTCCATCCTCATATTCCCTTATAAGCTACTCAAATATTTTTCTAGTGATTCTCATGGTCATTTCGTCAAGGTGGTAGAGTATACTTTATCTCGTATGGAGACGGATGGAATTACCCGATCCTTCCTCTAATCAACGAATTTAGGAGCAAAGTCTATGTCTGAGATGCAGTATGGCTCTGTAGCAGGAATTTCAAAACCAATTTCACGTATTGTTCAAGGTATTGTGCAGGTACCCGTGAATGAAGAAGAGAAGGCTTTTGCTTATCTCGATATGATGTTCGAAATGGGTGTCAACTGTGTCGACACAGCAAGGATCTATGGAAATTCCGATGCCTGTCTGGGGAAGTGGGTTAGAACCCGCAACCTGCAGGACAAGGTTGTTATCCTGGCAAAAGGACAGCACCCAAACCAGTATCGCAACAAGGTTACCCCTTACGATATAGGAACCGACCTTCATGACACACTCGGTGCAATGGGTCTTGATCATGTCGATCTTTATGTGCTTCACAGAGACGACCCATCCGTGCCAGTAGGTCCAATTGTAGATGCTCTTAACGTCTACGTTAAAGAAGGAAAGATTGGAGCATTTGGTGGATCTAACTGGACAACCGAGCGATTGGAAGAGGCAAATAACTACGCCGCTCAAACTGGACAGATTCCATTTGCTGTCTCCTCACCCAACTATTCACTGGCAGAACAGGTCGATGAGCCCTGGGGTGGCTGTGTAACTATTAGCGGACCCAAAAACCAGGCTGCAAGAGACTGGTATGCAGCACATAACATTACTCTGTTTCCATGGTCGAGCATGGCAAGTGGATTCTGGTCTGGCCGTTTCACCCGTAACGATTATGTTAAAGAAGGCTACCATGAGGAGATCGTGAGACGCTGTTACTGCACACCCGAAAACTTCGACAGACTGGAAAGAGCCACTGAGTTAGCTGCAGCGAAAGGGCTTACCATTCCACAAATTGCCCTGTCATTTGTCCTTAGTAACCCGCTGAAGATGTTCCCACTTGTTGGCTCGGCAAACAAAGAGGAGCTTCAGGCGAACATAGATGCACTGCTAACTCCACTTACTCAGCAGGAAATGGACTGGCTGGATCTTAAAGCCGATTCACCAGGGAATTAAGGGAAGATCTTATACCATGCCAGATATCACATGCACTCGCTGCAATCTCACCTTACCAGCTTTAACCAGTGCACCCATTGGGGGAACACTGGGTGATGACATCGTTAAAAAGATCTGCCAGAAATGCTGGGATGAGTGGGTTCAGCAGCAGGTTCTGTTGATCAACCATTATGGTTTGCAAATGGCAGATCCCGATGACAGGAAACGGCTGCGAGAAGCCATGAAAGATTTCCTTGGCCTGAATAAATAGGCTGAGGTTTTAGTTCTGTTCCTTGCATGTTGCCATAAGGGGGCTTCCAATTGGGAGCACCCTTATTCTTTAATACTCTACCAGCCCCTCCCCT
>JAJZFJ010000008.1 GCA_021805395.1 bacterium | reverse complement strand
CATGGTTAATACAGTTGAGTAAGCAGCTAGAAATTGGGTTGGATTAGTGTTAAAAGTTCGTATGGAGGTGATATCTGCAAGAAGTGGAAATCTAACAAACTCCGCACCGGCTTTGCTGGCATCCTTCAAAGCAGCCGCAGCACTTTTTGTATGTCCAGCCAGCACTCGGGTAAACAGATCCTCCATTACAACGCCTACATTCTGCATCGGGTTGTTACCCTGCCAGATGTATCCATCTCGAATTGAGATCGGCAGCGGTTTGTATGGGGGCAGCAAAACAATGGGTTTAGCTTTGCTGAGCACTTTCACGCTGCTGGAACTTGTGGCTCCTTTTGTCTGGTGCGAAGTGACAGGGGTCGATGCAACTGAATTGGCTCCCTTGCTCATTGTAATAATGGCCATCATTACTATAAAGCACTGTCTCAGACTACTTTGTTTAAATATATTAATCAATCTTTATACCTGTTTTGGTAAATCCCAACTCTTCATCGTCTACTATTTAGATTACACTATATAACTTCGGAATATATCCAGATACCTTAAAAAGAAGGCATACCTGAAATTGATTTGGCGACTTGTAAAGGTGTAAGCACAGGCGTAAAGTTTCTTTTAGCCCAGTCAGCCGATGAATGACAGTTAATCTTTTCTTAATATTTAAATGTTACAATCGAACAATCAAGAATAACGCATCTCGAACTGGAGTTGGAAGTTGACCCTGAACACAATCAAAAGACCAGGATTCACTCTAATTGAACTGCTTGTAGTAATTGCAATTATTGCAATCCTGGCAGCCATACTTTTCCCTGTTTTTGCTCAGGCAAGAGAAAAAGCAAGAGCGGCTGCATGTCTATCCAACATGAACCAGATAGGTATTGCTGATCTAATGTACAGCCAGGATTACGACGAGAAAACATTCTTTCGACCTTCTGCCACCAGCCCATCTCCATGGCGCAGCGGTGCGGTGCTGCCTGCTTTATCTCAACAGATCCATGCTTACTGGTGGAATCTGTTCATGCCCTATATCAAAAATAACCAGGTGTTCGATTGCCCCAGTGATCCACAACCAACAGTGGGTGAGGATGATAATTTTCAATCCACAATCAAACGCTCCTACATTGCCCTCTCTCCTATAGAATCACTAAGTATGTCTCAAATTGAATATCCAACAGATACTGTGGTGATTACTGAAAAGTGGGATAGTGACTACTCTGGAGTTAGAAACGATATCTGGATAGAACCATTTAATGGTGATTTTAGTCCGAACATTCAGGACCCAAGCAAAATGTGGACAGCTGCAAATAGACATAATGGTCGAATAAATGTCACATTTCTGGATGGTCACGCAAAATCACTTTCACCAGGTCAAATCCTGTCAAGCAAGAATATAACTGGCTGCGAACTTGTCTATCAGTACCCATCCAGTGGCATGAGTATTTATAACACTGATACGGATGAACCCTCTCAGCCTAATGTATGCAATCCTTCCAGCTTTACGCATTTCAAATATCCCTAGCGTAGTAAGGTCATTATAAGTAGGACTAAAATGAGTAAATAGATACTTACACAAAAGTATCTTGATCTAAATTAAATGAAAGGGACAGGGGTAACCAATGCCGTTACTGAACAAACTGACTCTTTACAGATTGATTCCAAGCTATACGTACTGATGCACTCACATCGCTTGATTCTAATAGTGCTATAAGTCGATGTAAAAAATTAAGCCTGCACATGCTTCCCATGGTCAGTAGATTATTACAAATCCAGACATTGACATTCGTAAAGTTTATTTCATGACCCTGCGAAAAAAAGATAGCTGCCGCTTCATATGCTTCAGAAGTCGGATTATTTTGAGTATGTAGAAAGAGATAATCTTCTATTCCATTCTCTAAAATTTTTGTGTTAAATGTTGACACAGTCCTAGCACGATCTATTACTCTCTCAGTTACCTCTATGGATAATATAATTGCTCCTGAATTGAAAACAGTAATATCTCCAGTCATGCCAGATGCTCTATCACTAACATTAACCCCCTTCCATTTTATTTCCCAGTTCAGGGAATAACATTCCTTAATGGCAAAAATTGTTGCGACTACGAGTAAAACAGGCATCTGTCCTCCAGAGGGGATACGTAACAGCATATCGATCAAAGCTCTGTACTGTTCCAAACTTAATCGAGAGATTTTTGTAACAATTATGGATTTACGATCTCGTAACTGAATGAATCGATACAACAGATATATTGTCAACTCTACAACTTCTTCTCGGTTTGCATTTTCAATAACATTTAGATAATGTAATAAAGCGTTATAGGCTGCCTTATCTCTCAAACCATTTGCTGTCTCAGGGATAAATTTTACACTTCTTCTGAAACTCGCCAAGTAAGGACCCTTTGAGCATGGAATTGAATGGTCCTGAAAGAAAGGATTAATCACTTTTTCATCAAGTGACCTCCCGTTGAAAGAACCATGTCCCTGATTCATATAGGGTTGACGGATTAATATATTTTCATCTAACAACCTAATCAAACAGCATCCAAGTAATACTTCTCGAAATGACTGAGTATTAGAGTTGAAAAGTACATCCGAACTCTGAATAATACTGGCATCTATCTTAAGCTGATCACTTCCCTGATAAATTAATTCAGCCTGATTGAATAGTGATAACAGTTCCTCTCTGGCAATATTATAATCTACTCCCATAAATTAGTAATTCATCCAAAGGCATTCTTGTCTCATTTGTTTGCTTGAATGGCAATTTTTTAAGGGAGCATCATATCTATTCCAATCTTTATACCAACTATCCATTGGTGCACAGCGATATCCAGATAATGCCACCTTACCTTTACAACCTCGTAACAAATCGGCAAGAGTTTGATGATCATCAATATTCATCTCGAAACCATAGGAGTTTGTATCACCTCTAGTCTCATGTAGATAAGGAGGATCACAATAAAAAAGTGTGTCTGAATTGTCATATAGAGAGATTGCATCCACAGCTGGTCTATTTTCAATCTGTACTCTCATCAACCTTTCTACAATGCCATCCAAAGCCTCAAACCCTCCAGTCCATCTGGAAACAGCACCTGACATACCCGCTCGTGAAGTGTGAAGACAATTAGCCCATCTTCCTAAAGAAGCAGTTTGAGCTAATCCTGTCCTGGCTTGTCTTGCTCGCACATAAAAATTCCGGGCTCTTTCTAGGGGAGATATGGAGTTAGTGTCAATATTTATTGCCATGTAAAACTCTTCTCTTGAAAAAGGAGTGAGTGAGATTAGCCGAATAAGTTCCTCAGGTTGGTTGCGTAAAACTCTAAAAAAGTTAACTACTTCCCCATCAATGTCATTATAGGTTTCCACCGGTGAAGGAATGCGATTCAGAATTACAGCTCCTGATCCTGAAAATGGTTCACAGTAGTGATGGCATGCTGGTAGCAATGGCAATAGCCACTCTAAATGGCTGAATTTCCCACCATACCAACCAAACACAATTCGCCTATGAGTAGATGGTCTTGGTAATATATTGCCATGTTCTGTGTCATCGCCAAAATCAAGATAGATTTGAGATGTTCGACGTCCTGCACGTTTTTGCCTGGTTTTGAAAACAGTTTTCTCTTCAAATAAACTCATAATGTGCTAAATCTCATTTCATCCGATTATTTGAGGATAGAAACATCCTCGTAAAGCAGTGCAAAACCAACAGATAGATGAATGTCTGTTACTATTATAACTCATAATGAGGCTTTTTCTTAACTAACACTCACCATGCGATAGCAAACCTGGTTTCATATAATTCTAAAATGGCAGCATCACAACATGAATTTATATGCCACATAATACTTGTATAGAGGTAAGCCTGAGCATTAGCAAACTGATCATAATGATATCCCTGAATTCCGGGTAATATGTATAAATAGTTCTACATGTTCATAAACGGCTAGATCTTCATACTGTTGTAGCTGGCAAGGTATATCTTCAAATGCGAAGTGGATGTAATTCAAATTCGATTAACAGCGTAGTTGATACACTGTACCGTTCAGACTATGGACGTATTTTAGCCACCCTCATTCACCTCCTTGGTGATTTTGATCTTGCTGAGGAGGCTCTACAGGAAGCATTCACCATCGCTCTGGAACGCTGGTCTCAGGATGGAGTACCTGCAAACCCTCGGTCATGGATAGTATCGACTGGACGGTTTAAGGGCATTGATATCCTTCGCAGACAGGCAAAAACCTCTCCTTTGGATGATACTCTTAACCACATGGTCAGTAAGCAGTACGATTCCGATGAGCAGGATTGTATTCAGGACGATATTTTAAGGCTGATCTTCACATGCTGCCATCCTGCTCTCTCATTTGAAGGAAGCGTTGCCCTCACACTTAGAGAAGTTTGTGGTCTTTCTACCGAAGAGATAGCACGCGCCTTTCTCACTCCAGCTACGACCGTAGCCCAGCGGATTGTCCGCACAAAAGCAAAGATTAAACAGCTCAACATACCTTTTCAAGTTCCTTATGCAGAAGAGCTAAATGAAAGATTAAATGTGGTGTTACGTGTGATATACCTGGTCTTTAACGAAGGATACACATACTCCTCCAGCCCTAATCAATCCCCTACACTATCGTTGGAAGCAATAAGACTGGGTCGCCTACTGGCTGAGATACTGCCCGAAGCAGAGGTGCTTGGTCTGCTCGCCCTGATGCTTCTACAGGAGTCCAGAAGGAAAGCGCGTTATACTACAGTAGGCGATACTGTTCTCCTGGAGCATCAGGATCGAACTTTGTGGGATGCCGCATTTATAGCTGAGGGCACGGTGCTAGCAGAAAGGGCGATCTCATCAAAAGGCTTTGGATCCTATACCCTACAGGCAGCAATTGCAGCTGTGCATGCAAATTCCAGCTGCTACGACACCACAG
>JAJZFJ010000124.1 GCA_021805395.1 bacterium | reverse complement strand
GTAAATCACCGAATCTCATTACATTCAAGTCACTGATTGTTAATTCGAGTGAACTAAAACATTTACAAGTTGTAATTAATATCGATTTAGAACCAAATCCTAGTTTTTTTTTCTTACTTTTGCAATTTCCTCATATATCATGAATTAATGAACACACCTTATCATGAAGGTACGATGTCAATTATCCCATCACCAGGAAATCACTACATTGGATTTGACAGATTGAACCCTTATACCACAGACGGCGCCGGAGTCTGGTTATTGGACACTCATACCATGAAATGCAAGCAAATCACCTTTGGAAACCATTCCCATTACTATCATAATCTAATTGGATGGAAGTCTAGCTCACAACTCTATGTCTATGATGTAGATACTTTTTCCCTCTATCTATTAACACTAAAAACGATGCCATCTTGAAATCAGGAATAATAGCTCAAATGGTTTTCTGAATAATAGTGGTAATATGTTCATTCTCCGGGATGATGACTTGATGAACCCTCAGTTCAAAATGCGACCTTAATGACATTCTAATAAGTGAAGATCTCCATGGTTTGAGTGGTATGTCTAATAGTGAGAGTAAAGTGTAGTTAATCCACAATGGAAAGTTTGTGCTTGCCTCAGCAAGTCATTATATACCTCACAGTAAAAGCAGGCATTCTTGCATTCACCGTGACACTTGCAATGAAGGACACAGAACATCATAATGGTACGATACATGACAATTCGCAGACTCATCTTTAGTTTAACCTTGCTGGTACTAGTTAACTGCAAGAATGGATGGAGTTATGTACCTCTCACGAATCCCAATATCAGCTTAAATGTCGTGAAAACAGTTTATCCATCTGATAAATGGAAGTATAAGCTAACAGATTCAGTTGGGAATTGTCACATCTATAGCTCAAATAACTATCGTTCAATATTGATGAAAAAGGATGTGAACTATAATTTTTCTCTACTCTCGAGAAACGGTAGAAGTATACAGAATATCGATATTGATGGTGGGTTTAATGAACGTATCACCAATTTGCGCTTGACTAATCAGTATTTTGTATGTGCTGATACTGGTGCTGTTATTGGAGTATGGAAAGCGGGCGGTAGTGCGGATAGATCTACATACAAATATCTAATGGATTCAGTATTATATTTTGTTTATTCCAGTCTGGATGGTAAACAATTATATTCTGGTTCTGTGATTAAAAATGGTATGCCTATTGCAATAACTGGCAAAACACTATGGACCATAAGAATTACAAATCCCATTAACTATTTTATGAACGGATATAATCCGCATTTAGCATTTGATATCCGCCGTGTTAGAGACAGTTCTCTGATAGCGGAAATCCCCATCCCATATTCTATGGCACTGAAATATGATTCTCAAGTGAATTCTGGGAAGTCAAATCTAATAGATATAAGATACACAGACTTTTGGCAACTATTTCCATACTGCAGTAGTCAGTCTAAGAAATTAACCACAATAATTTTTGGTAATTCAATATCAGAAACTGCACCTAAATATTCTGTTCCAGAAAACAGTTCCAGAGGACTGAAGATTGTTTGGAGGCATGAATCATAGCGAATTATCTGGTCCAGTTGTGATATTCTGTAGCTACAACTGAAAACTCTCGTGTAACGAACTGTCGGGAGAATCCTGATGGACTACACTGGCAGTTTCGTCTTCCAAATACGATGCTCGACCAAAAGTGTGGTACCGAAGGGGTCATACACAGTAGAAGTAGAATGTATTTCAATGTAAGGCTATATCTCTGTAGAACGAACGTTCTTGTGGAGATTACAATGTTGAACTACTTTTGAATTCAATCGGTTTATCGTCACTATTCTGTATAGTAAGAAGGCTTCAATAGACGATGAAAGTATGAAGATGCAGACTCTAAAAATACACAGAAATATACCATCTCTCAGGCTATCGCCTCTTATCGCACTAATCTTCGTCGCCAGTCAAATTTATGGTGAACCCACTGCGGCAGGTCACAATTCACATCAGCTCACAAATGGAAAGGGTTATCTCGCATTTGTGAGAGCGAATAATATATGGCTCTACAATATTGCGAATCATCGTCAATTCCAGTTTGTTACCAATGGTGATCTTCCTTGTTGGATACAAAACAAATCTGCGCTGGCTTTCACTCGAAACAGCAATCTGTTTCTATACTGCTTCCCTTCTGGTAAACTCCGGCAACTTACACACTATTCCCATACCTCTGGAGAACAGCAGCAGATAACTGGTATATCATGGGATTCGATCGGCAACGGGTTAGCATTCTCAGTCTCATCGACAGCCACTGTTAGAGTAAAGAATACAATGCATTCGGCTGATATCCCTGTTTCTGTGATAAATTATCTTTCACTTGAGAGTCATCATGTCTCGGAAGTGATGGGGCCAGCAGAGACAGGAACCACGTTTGCATTTTCAGATCAATCCTCTCCTTCATTTTCACAGGATGGAAAATGCATGCTGTTTTCACGCAACGGGGATATCTGGTTTGCTCAACGAGGCGACAAGTACGACGGGACTGGTTGGAACAGATGGCAATGGGAGATTTCGAGACTTCTTGCGCCAGCAGACTTCGATGACCCTAATTGGCATGGCAGCAGAGATAACGAAGGTGTAATAGATCTCGCCTTTGATAGAGATGATCATCAGATAGCATTTATCAAATCTCGATTGAATGGTACAGGTATCTCTGAAATGCACATAATCACATTGAAAAAGGGAGCAATCAGTAACAATCAGGATTTCAGCGCTCTGAAAATCAAAAGTAGTTCAACATGCCTGGACAATGCATGCACTGTCACCTGGTCCAAGAAACCGGATATTCTCTATTATGGTACCAACATTCAAGGATACAATATATACCGCTACAATCTACAAACAGACACTTCTACGCTTATTCTAAAAGATGCATCTAATCCGTGTGATTAGTTTTGAGGGCTCCTGGAGACTTGCAGCTGTTCTTCATCTCGCAATTAGGCATGAATCCTGTTCCTGCAGAGCTTTATACTGGTGCCCGGATTTAAGCACTCTACGATACGTTTTACGGGAGATAGTAAATCTCTATTACATTGTGACTGGTCTTTACGATTGGGCATTATGAATTATAAGCCCAACCATAATTCGGATGTCACATCATGTTGCACCCTCCTTTTACTACATACGGGTTCTCTATAGATACAAACACGCATCGGGAATAGAGACATCTCTACCAATTCCACTGGCCTGCCTATTGACTAGTGGGATACTGGGTGCTACAATGAGAGATATACCTGCCTGGAGATAACTATGACCTCGTTATCCGTTCACACATTGCGCTGTGAGTACCGAACAAACCCCATTGGCATCGACGTTGAAAAGCCACGACTGTTCTGGAAACTGGAATCCCGTCTGCAGGACGTTTTCCAAACCGACTATCGTATAACAGCCGCATTGAGTGAAGAGGGACTGGAGTCTGAAGCTCCTGATCTATGGGATAGCGGCAAAGTCTCCTCAGATCAAAGTGTCCAGGTGGAGTATGGAGGACCAAAGCTTGCACCGCGCCAGAGGGTGTGGTGGAGGGTCGAAGTATGGGACAGCCATGGCAAGAGGGCATTATCCAGGCCTGCATATTTTGAAATCGGCCTGATGAACACGGCGGAATGGCAGGCTGAGTGGATAGGTTCATGGCAGTTTGGTGCTCCGAAAACACAAGCTCCCTCTCCCTTACTGAGAAAGAGCTTCAATGTAGATCAGCCTGTTGTTCAGGCAAGGCTGTACATCACATCTTTAGGGCTTTATGAATGCACCGTCAACGGTAAGCCGGTTAGCGAGGATTGCCTAACCCCAGGTTGGACCGAATACAGAAAACGAATCCTGTATCAGACCTATGATGTTACTCCTCACATTTCGCAGGGTGAAAACGTACTGGGAGCTATGCTGGGGGATGGATGGTATTGTGGACATGTTAGCTGGCTACCCCGACAGTTTTTTGGAGACCGACCTAAGCTACTGGCTCAGCTCGAGATCCTTCACACAGACGGCTCTTACACTCGAATATGTTCTGACGGCTCGTGGACATGCCATCCGGGTCCTATTCTTGAAAATGACATCCTTATGGGTGAAACCTACGATTCCGCACATGAGAAGCCTGGCTGGAACCTGCAGGGCTATAAGGAAGATGTTCACTGGCTACCAGTCGAGGTGTTCCCAGTACCTGACTTGATACTTCAGGGTCAGATTGGTGAACCGGTAAAGCGACATGAGCTCATTAAACCCGTTGCTACCAGTTATGTACATGGTCGAGCAATTGTCAACATGGGTCAGAATATGGTTGGAAGAGTACGACTCACTCTTCACAATCAGCCCAAAGGTCAAACAATCACACTGAAGCATGCTGAGGTTTTGAATCCCGACGGCACATTATACACAACCAATCTGCGAGGAGCTAAACAACAGATTGTTTACACTTGTAAAGGTGAGAGTATTGAGGTTTATGAGCCTCATTTCACGTTCCAGGGCTTTCAGTATGTAGAGATAAATGGTCATCATGGCGAGATTGCTGAAGATACTATTGTTGGGATAGTGATGCATTCAGGTATGGAAGTGACGGGTCATTTTGAATGTTACGAACCGTTATTGAACCAGCTTCAGCACAACATTCTATGGGGGCAGAAAGGCAACTTTGTGGATCTTCCAACCGATTGCCCACAGCGGGATGAGCGACTGGGATGGATGGGGGATGCTCAGGTATTCATAAGAACAGCTGCCTATAATATGGATGTTGCGGGTTTCTTCAACAGATGGCTGCAGACAGTTGAGGATTCGCAGTCCAGCAAGGGTGAATACCCGATGTATGCTCCTCTTGCCTCACCCAATCCTACAGATGCCGATGGAGGACCAGCATGGGCGGATGCAGGTGTGATATGTCCATACATCATTCATCTCTGT
>JAJZFJ010000303.1 GCA_021805395.1 bacterium | reverse complement strand
CTATCTTAACAACGGTCAGCTCTCCAAAGTGACCGAGAGCCCTAGCGGTGACGTCACCACCTATAGCTATGACCCAGCAGGTAACCTGCTCAACGAAGTCCGTACTGGCCAACGACCCTATAGCGGTGCATATACCTACTGGAGTGACAGTAACCGCAAAACTGCCGATGTCATCACCAACGGCGTAACGGTGCATAACGGTACCTATAGCTACGATGGAGCTGGTCGGTTAGATCAGTGCATCGACAGTGCCACAGGACTCACCGAGATCTATACCTGGAATGCTGATAGTACATTAGCAAGCATGCCTGGTCCAGGATACACACGTGAGTTCACCTACAACGAGGAGGCGCAGCTGCTCGGTATCTCGCATAGTGGCACACTGGCATACCAGTATGCGTACGGAGCCGATGGCAACCGTCGCTGGAGCAAGGATATCGCCAACGATCTATGGACCTGGTATCCCTGCGGAGTGGCCTGTGGCGCTGGCGAGATGGTCGAGGAGACAAGTACGCTAACAGGAAGCAGCTGGACTACGAGTGGGCAGTACCTGCGAGCTGGCGGAGGTTGCAGCAGCCTACTGATACGACGCAAGAGTAGCACTGATGACGAATATCATCATGCAAATTTACAAGACATTATCACCATTGTAACAATCAATAATGCACAAATTATTAATAACAATATATACGATTCATGTGGTATATTGTGTTTTTCAAATGGTTTAGCTAATACACCATATAGATACGATTTAAATTTAAATGACAATCTGATTCTTATGAATGGAAAGTATGTGGTTTTGCCGCAACGGAATCTTAAGTTGATGAAAGCAGATCCGCGTGAATGTCAAAACACAGTTAATGGCTGTCATCAAGATGCTAAAGTTTGGGTTGCAGCATGTATTACAATTGTTATGGCAGGTGTAGCAGCTTGTTTTGGTGATTGTGTCACAGGTTGTGGTACATTAGCTCCGCCTGCAATACCTCTCTGTATAATTGGCTGTAGAAGAGCATGTGTTTTTGTTGGAGCTCTCGGTATAGGCGCATGCTGGGGACATTATCATAATTGGATGAATGCATGTGATCATGTATTTCATTGCTGTTTGCATCCTGAAGCGCCTGATTGTAAATTAAAAGTTAGAAAAACAGTTAGAAAAACACATAAAAGCTGGTGGCATAATTCATGGTAGCAGATAAATATCAAGGGAAATTAAAGATGCGTACCAGATTTCATCCATCATCACGTATTGTTGCCCGGCTATTAAGGAAGGAGGTGGTGTTTGCATTGGTCTGTGTGCTTTATTTTGAGGTAATATACGGACTAAACCACGAACGAGATGTTGCTGTACGTCTAATATTTAATCATAAGTATATCCAAGCCAGGGAGAAATTAAAACTACTTGTCTTTTTTCGCCCAAATTCAACAGATGATGTATACTGGTACGCCGTGTCTCTGTCACATACAGGAAATAAAGTTAAAGCCAAAAAACTGTTTGAATATGTAATTCATAATGGCGATACAACTATGTCTGCTGAAGCTCAGCAATCCCTTTGGAATATGAATAGATATAAATAGATATCTGATGTGATAACAGCGCCATGTGGAAAGACAATTCTTTATTGTCTTATAAGTGGAGGATTCGCTGGATTATGGGCGTTTGTACAATGTTATAATGATACATTCTATCCACATAGCTGGTAATATTATTTCCACAATGCTCATGCCGATCAACACGTTAGTTGATCGGCTGAAGGTGTCAGAATTTGTATAAGGGAAGCCGTTCATGAAAGTCCAATCATATAAACATCTCGTTTGGCAATTTATAATATTTCTGTTAAATTGGTTATGCTTGTTGTTTTCGATTAAAATTTGGCTTTATTTATGCGCTGTAGGTTATGTGTCCATATTTGTGGGTTACGCTATCGCGACCACAGCTGGCATCATTGGTGTATTAGCGAATATAATTTTTCCGCGTACGATTTATGATAAGCAAATAGTTCGATATTTGAAGATATTTTCAATAGTAGACAAGGTTTGTAAGCACTTCACGAGGCACAAACATTCTCAAGGGTTTGGTCATCCGGCTTTGCTTATATTATACTATTGTCTTTATTTATTGCATGATTCTATAATAAAGATAGCTGATCGTATGTTGTATCATGAGATATGGTTAATTTTTGCTATTGCATCGCTGCAATTTGATATGCGCACAATAACGACTATTAATCTTCGTTCAAAGTAATGATAATAATTATATTTTTATGTAATCAATAAAGCCCATTTATTGATCAAAAAAGTTTTCAAAACATTGTTTAAGCCAACCTGGCTGTTCCATTTATATGTCTAAATGGTGAAGGAGTATCTACCCAGCACACCGAATAAATCTGTATGAGGTTAGAACACTACATTAGTGACAAGGATGAGCTGTGTATGAAAAATCAACGATGGATGCTTCCCATGCTGCTTATTTTGCTTTGCCTCACACAGGGAGCATTCACAGCGTATGGGCAGGAGAAAGCTATGACCCCCAAGATATACACTTCGCAGCCCGGTGAATTCAACTCAGCAGGTCCTATTGAGCTTCTGGTGGGCAAATCACTTATGCAGTCTCCTGCTGCTTATCAGCCACTGGTGAGCTGGTTAAAGGACTCAAACGGTCTGAATCTTGGGGCTGTCGAACTTTCTAATGAGCTTCCTTCCACACCTTCAATAGTCGTCGGATTGGTTCATGATTCTCATGCCTTGCAGCAGGTGTATAAAGATTCAGAGGCGCAGTTGCCAGCAGGAGGTCTGGGATCGGAAGGCTATATCCTGGAAGTAACCTCGAAACGGATCACTTTAGTGGCTGAGAAACCTGCTGGTATCTTTTATGGAGCATTAGAGCTTCTGGAACTGAACAGTGCCGCCTCACCAGGACTAAATATTCAGGCTGGTACCTCCATCGACTGGCCTACGATGCACTGGAGAGGTCTACATGTCTCCATCTCTTCACGTGAGGACTTGCCAGCGGTTGAGAATCTCATCACTACGATGATGCCGCGCTATAGGCTGAATCAGCTCATTCTCCAGGTTGACTACCACTACCAGTTTAAAACACATCCAGAAATGGCTGAGAGTGATGGTCTCACATTTCAGGATTGTCAGCATCTCACACAGCTGGCCAGGGAGAACTTCATTCGGATTACACCCATGATCGACTGTTTAGGGCACCAGTCCTGGGCTGGGCACACTGGAAAGCTTCTCAGGGAACATCCAGAGTTTGATGAAACGCCAAACTATCCTGCGGATAACAAGGGAATCTATTGTCGTAGCTGGTGCCCATCAAATCCTGCCGTGTACAAAGTAGTGGACGATCTGATTGGAGAGTTGGTGGATGCTTTTGATGCTAACTCTTTCAATGTTGGGATGGATGAGGTGTTCATCCTTGGTGAATGCCCGCTTTGCAAAGGAACTCCAAACGATGTTCTGTTCGCGCGTGCAGTGAATCACCTTCATGACTATATTGTGGGCAAACGCAAACTTCAGATGATGATGTGGGGTGACAGGCTATTGGATGGGAACAAAACAGGCTATGGAGAGTGGGAAGCAAGCACAAACGGAACAGCTCCTGCTATTAATCTTATCCCTAAGGATATCATTCTCTGCGATTGGCACTACGAGGAAGAGTACGATGGTAAACCTGCAACCTACCCTTCAGTAAGTGATTTTGAAAACGAAGGCTTCAGGG
Organism: bacterium; assembly: GCA_021805395.1. Classification (GTDB taxonomy): domain Bacteria; phylum Armatimonadota; class Chthonomonadetes; order Chthonomonadales; family Chthonomonadaceae; genus JAJZFJ01. Next base: position 1,230 of record JAJZFJ010000303.1, on the reverse strand, counting down.
TTTGGCCAGCAGGGTGGAATTCCAAAAGAGCCGTGAAGCTGCTTACAGGGGTATCCCTTGCAACACATTCCAAACTGATGATGGGCTATCTGGCATCCACCTGGATCGGAGTGCAGTCAGTGGATGCAGGTTTGAAGGGTGAAGCATCTGCAGTAAACGATACAGGTACCATGGCAGTAGTGAATGCCCTGATTGAGGGGGCGGAAATTGCCTGGCAGGGCAGTAGCAAGGATAGTGTAAAATTATAATGGCATTCAACTGGTGTATTTGTTAAAATTGGGTGCAGATAAAATATTGTTTGCGTAAATGAGGTATAGCCTTCAGTGATGGCAAGCAGGGGGTAGCAAAAGTGGAATTAAATCATGATGATATGAGTGAAGTGAACGATATTTATGCCACAGCAAGATCAGCTGACGAGGCAATGGATACGCTTATTGCCAAAAGTGTGCCTGCACGAAATCAGCAAATTAAAGCGGATGCTATGCGTTACTTCAGGGCAGGTAATAGCCCATCAGAATCTGTCCGTCTTGCGATTGCACAGGAAAATCGTGCGTACAGTCAACAAACAGTACGGCAGAATTCTACACATACCAGATTTGCTGCAATTGTCCCGCCATTACTTGGTACGGTAATACCCGCACTTTTTCTCCTTTTTCTCGATTCTCACTTTCTCATTCAGCGGTATTTTACGCCATTTACAGGAGAGTATACCAATTTTGCACTAATGTACTATCCACTAGTACTAGGTCTGATATTAGGTTTTATTTATAAAAAGAACGCGATAAAAGGAGCGTTCGCGGGGATGGGACTCATCTATCTCTTCTGGATAGGGATGCCACTTTTTTTCTCAAATTATGTTAATCTAACACTTCATTCAGTGTATGTCGCTGTGTTATATGGCTGGATTTGCTGGCCAAGCTTTCTTCCGGCAGGAATAATGGTGGGAAAATTAGGGCGAAAGATTTGGGATAAGTATGTCCGGCATCGTGATCATTAAACAGTTTTCAATCACTACAAAAGATAACATATCAAAATATCGAAATCATATTTCGTGGCAGCAAGTATCAGGACTAGACAACTCGCAATGAATACTATTGCTCTACGGAACACTCCTTCATGTGTGTATTTTAGGCTTTAGAGCCTGCGATTGATAAATGAGATAATTCTGGAGAAATAATCTGTTACCACGCTTGATCTAAAAATAATTCAGAGAAAAGTAAAATTTTAGTG